>JAZKYW010000072.1:0-8683 GCA_045612325.1 Candidatus Limiplasma sp.
GTGCCGTGGGGCATGCCGTTCATGGAAGCGGCATAAACATGGCCCTTATAAAGGATGAGGATCGCGCGTCGGTCCCAGCTGAAGGAGCCGCCGTAGATGCTCTTGATGGTGGCGGTGTCCTCCTTGGAGGCAGGCTCAGAGTCCATGTGGTCGCCGCCGGACCAGCGAACCATCTGGAAGGTTTTGCCCGTTTTGACGTCCTTAACGGTGAATCGGGCGCCCTTGGGAATGACCTTGGTCACATTATCCTTGTACCAGTCGAGCGTTTCGGTTTTGTAGGCAACTACAGCGGAGTTGGTGCCGGGCTCCTTGCCAAACAGGGCGCGGATGGTGGCTTCGCCTGCGATGCCGTCGGCCTTCAGGCCGTTCTTGGACTGATAACGCTTAACTGCGTTGTAGGTCTGCTGACCGTAATCACCGTCGATAACGCCGGTGTAGTAACCGATGCATTCCAGCGCCTGCTGCAGCTTGACAACATCGGAGCCGGTGTAGCCCATCTTGGATACCTTGGGAGCAGCACCGATTTTGGAAATGCTGGAAACGGTGGAATACTTGGTGGTAGTGGTGGTAGAAGTAGAGGAAGAAGTAGTGGTCGTGTTGGAAGCAGCAGTGCTGTTCTGGTTGGACAAAGAGGTGGAACGGCAGCTGCCAAAGAGTTTCTTTACGGTGAGCTTGCCGGCGTAGCCGTCAGCCTCAAGACCGTTGGACTTTTGGTAAGCCTTGACAGCGTTGGCGGTATCATTGCCATAGCGGCCGTCAATCTTGCCCTTGTAGTAACCCAGGATCTGCAGAGCCTTCTGCAGTTTGGTCACGTCGCTGTTGCTGTCGCCAACGAGCATGGGGCCGGGGGCGTCGCCCAAAGCCTTGATCTGCGCAGCCATGGACTGCATCGAAGAGCCGGAAGAAGAACTCGAAGCAGTGGAAGAGCTGGAAGAAGAGGAAGACGAAGATGTCTTGACGCCATCGATGTACTTGTTCATCATGTAGCCGGTAAAGCTGCCGTAGCGTACCTTACTCCAGGTGTCGCCTTCATCAAGAATGGTGATCTCAGTACCCTTGTATACCGTTTGCAGCGCGGTCGCCTTGGTGCTTGCCGATTTTCTCAGTACAACCTTGGCATTGGTCACGCCCTTAGAAGCCGCAAAAGCCTCGGAAGGGATGATAACGCTTGTCAGTACAAAGAGCAAGCAAGCCAGAAGACAAATGGCTTTGGTAATGCTGCGATAAGAGCTGGTGTTGCTCATCAAAATACCTCCAAAACAGAGACATACAAAGTATTTTATTACTATTATAATATATTACAAAAATGTGAAAAAGTCAAGAAAACAAGAAACGAAATTGCGATTGAAATACATATTTTACAACGCTTCTTTTCATCAAAATCATGGAAGGCATTGACGAAAAGCATAAACGTTGGTAAACTGTTGTGGTGTTCATTGTTCATTCACATTTGCAACACGAATAGGACATATTGATAACAGCAATAAGGGGTAACTATCGTATGAAGGAGATCAACGGTACCATTACGCTGGCCTATGTAGAGGAGGACAACAGGCAGCGTGTTATTTTTCGTGTGATCCCGCTTTGCACCCGAGAGGGCGGCACTTTTCATGGCGGAGCAGACGAATTTCCCGATGAAGGCAGCCTCCGTATCGTACCCGACAAGCGTGAACAAAGCACTTTTAAGGAGAGAATGCGCGATATCAGCGGCCTGTGCGCCATCCATTTGACCAACGATGGCAAGGAACTGATGAAGGTACGTCAGAATCGCAACTACGCTCCTGATCAGGGCGAAAAGAACCAGATGGCCATCTATTCCGACGTGATCTGCGAATTTGTGGAAGATGGCTGCTTTGAAGTGATCGAGGCAGGCGAGAACGCCGAAAAGGCCCTTACTGCCAAGGTGCTCATCCACAAGGATAAAATGCTCTACGGCCCTGTTGAAAAGCAGCAGGCCGCAGAGGCTAAGCTGCAGGACCTCAAGGCTTTTGGTAATGAGCGTTATCTGCTGCATACCGTTGAGACCGAACAGCTGGGCAAGCATATGATCTGCTGGGACCCCGAAGCCACCCTCAACTGGCGTCAGCGCCGCAACAGCCTGCGCCGCCGCGAACGCGGTCAGCAGGAGGAGAGCATCGAGGCCAAGGCGATCGAAAACAAGCGCATTCTGGATGAAAAGCGCAAGGAGCGCGAAAAGCAGGAAGCCGAACAGGCTGCCAAGCAGGAGCCCCAGAAGGCGCCGGAAGTTGTTGCTCAGCCTGCCGAAGAAGAAAAGCGTCCCGCTCCCAAGCAGGAGAAGGCCGCCCGCAAGGCTGAAAAGGCCAAGAATCGTCCCGAAAAGCAGGAAAAGCCCGAGGAGAAGCCCGCTGAGGCTGCTCCCGCAGCCGAAACCGAAGCCCTGCCCATCGGTACCCGTCTGGAGATCCTCGATACTCAGCTGCCTTTTGAACAGCAGATCTCCCGTCTGGCTCAGCCGCTGAGCGAAAGCGCCAACCGCCTTTCCAGCGAGATCGAATCCGCTCCCATTGAGGAAGAGATTCCCGAAAATATCGCCCGTTTCAACGGCACGCCCCTTGTACGCAACAACGGCAAGGCCATCAAAACCAAGACCAAGCCCGAAAACGTACATCATGTCGTAGAACAGCAGATCCAGGGCCAGCGCGATGAAGTCATGGGCGCAGAACTGGGCAGCGGTGCATACGGCATGGTGCGCAATCCCATCGACAGCCTGCGCGAGTGCATGGAATATGTATGGCAGAATGCCGAAATGCGCCAGCAGGCCATGCAGATGATCATGGCAAACGAAGGCTTTGTCGCCGATATGACCGATGAGCTGCGCAAGGGCGGCGTAAACCTGCAGGCCTCCGCCGCTGCGCAGGAACAGCTTGCCGAAATCGAGGCCGAACGTCTGAGCCTGCTGATGCAGCTGGAAATGGCCAAGGAAAATACCCGCAAGTATCGTGAAGAAGCCGTCATGAGCGCTACGCAGAAAAAGCGTGACGAAGTGGAACGCCTTCGCAACGAGGTCAAGCAGCTGGAAGCTACCTGCCGCAAGCTGACCGAAGCCAACAAGGCTCTCAGCAGCGAGAATGCCGAGAAGGTCACCCGCTTCCTCAGCGATCACATGACCGCCATGAGCGGTACGGAAGAAAAGCGCGTGCTGCTTTCTCCCGTTGTTGGCCGTGAATATGACCGCCATGAGCTGGCTGAACAGCTGCGCGTGCATATGAACGATACCGGCTTCAGCATCAGCGATGACGAAGCCATGAGTCTGCTCATCAGCTTCTCCCTCTATGACGCCATTTGCCTGTGCGCTCATACCGTGCAGGATGCTCAGGCTTTTGCTCAGGTGCTTCTGGAAAGCTTTGGCCTGCAGAGCGTATCCGCCAACGTATCCGCCGGCGCCTCCGCCGAGATGGCTACCCTGCTTGACGAAAACGCCCGCCGCACGCCCACTGTTACCGTTCAGCTGCTGGGCAGCAGCGCCATGAGCGTATACGGTCACAAGACCATTTACCTGACCACCACTTCCAAGATGCCCACCGAAGCAGAGATGATGCTGCCCTTCCCCTGCGTGAAGGTGCCTTCCATGCTCAAGCGCGTATTCGGTCAGGCTGCCGAGTGGCATCCTGTTGAGCCCGCTGCGCTGGTCTCCTTCGGCAACATCTGCTCCGATTCTCATCCCATGATGAGCGAAGCCGAAAAGTGGTTCCGCGAGCTGCGCCATGCTCTCAAGGAAGAAAACATCATCGTGCCCGATGTTGTGCTCACCTGCATGCGCCGCTTTATGGAAGTTGCCTCCCGCAAGGTACGCGGCGGCTTCCTCGCAGCTGCCGATATCGCAGTTGCTCACTGGATCCTGCCTGCTGTTCTGTGGAATGGCATCGAGCAGGAAAAGCTGCAGAAGACCTTTGCCGGTCTGCCCCGCACGCTGGAGCAGCTTCGTCAGCATTAATAAACATAACAAAACCGCCGCAGTTTTGATACTGCGGCGGTTTTTGTATGCATCCGTCAGTAGGCGGATACCATGGCTTGGGTCAGTACAGCCATGCCGTTTGCGACCTCTGCGGTGCTGGGGTTGCTGCTTTGGATAATGGACTCAAGTGCGCCGATGGCGTAATAGAGGTTGGCATAAGCGTTTGAGGTGTTATCCAGCGTATAAAGCAGGCTGTAGGCGTTTTCCAAAAGCTGGCGTGCATCGGGGATCAGCGTGTTTTGTACCAGCGGGTCGGAATATCCGCCCTCCGAATATGCTGCATGCAGCACACAGGAGGACATGGAGGAGCTCATACCCAGATATTCGGAAATGACGGGCGCGTACTTGCTGTCGCCGGCGTACACACTGAGGGGATGTCCGCTGGGGATGACGACCGATGCGCCGTTCTTGGTAGAGGGACAATACTGCGTTGCAGGCATGCCACTATCCGCACATACGGTCATGGTTTGGTGCATCTGACAGCGTACGGTGGGAGCGGTGGGCTCATACCAGTAATCGTTCACTACGCCGTAACCCAGCGAATCGTTGCGGCAGGCGTCGGTGGCAAGCTGACCGCTCACCGCACAGGTGGTCACACGGATGAGGCCGGCCTGCTCGGCGGTATACTCGATGATATCGCGGTCACCGAGTCCCTTGGCCTTGTGCAGCTTGGTCATGTAATCCTTCCAGATAGGCAGAGCACCGTTGGAGCCTGTCGATTTGGAGGAAAGCGGCTTGTAGTTGTCATGACCGATCCAGATGGAGGATACATACCAGCCCGTCATACCTACGAACGTAACGCCGCGCTGGTCACTGTTGGTGCCTGTTTTGCCGCCGACGGTCTGTCCGCTGATTTTGGCGGAAGTTGCCGTACCGTTTTGCACGACCGTTTTCATCATATCAACGATCATCCAGGCAGTGGAGGGACGGAATACCTGATGGCGGTCCTGTACGGCATGGCTGTCATAGATGACGTTGCCGTTGCTGTCGGAAATACCGAGGAAGGAAATGGGCTCCAGATAAACGCCGCCGTTGGCAAGGGTGCCGTAGGCTACGCTCATCTGCAGGGGCGTGATGCCGCTGGAACCCAGCGACAGACCGAAAGGCGTTACATCGATGTTGTCGCGGTCAACGCCCATCTGCATCAGGAAGTTGGCAGAACGGTCCACGCCTACCACATCCACAAGCGTACGTGCGGCGGAGGTGTTGTGGCTGCGGCGCATGGCGTTGCGGAGCGTTTCGGGGCCTGCGTAACCGCTGCTGTAGTTGCGCGGCCAGGTATCCTTGCCGTCGTCGCCCTTCCAGCCCGTAATGGGAACGGGGATATTGTAAACAACGGAGGCGGGGGAAAGGCCCAGCTCAAGCGCAGGCGCGTAGACGGCGATGGGCTTGATGGTGGAGCCGACAGGCATTTCGATGGCGGTGGCTCGATTGAGCGTTTTGCGCGCCGTGGGTTTGGTGCGGGAGCCGATCATGCCCTTGATCTCGCCGGTGCGGTAATCAAGCACCACAGCGCCGATCTGCGGCTGAACGATCTCGGTATAGGTACCGTCATAGTTGAGGGTGCGGTATACTTTGTCACTGGGGTCGCGCAGGGAGGGCCAGTTATCCCAGTTGTAAACGGTATCCTCCATGATGGACTGGATCTCGGTATCGATCGCGAGCGTTACATGGTAGCCGCCCGTGCGCAGTTCCGATTCCATCTTGGCACGGTTTTCGCTGTTGTCCTCCAGACCGTTGATCTCGAGGAAGCAGTCAACGATATCCGTTACCGCATATTCCACATAGTGCGCGTATTCATACATACCGTCGCCTTCGGTGGTGGAGTTCACCAGCACGTTGGCAGTGGCGGGATTGAGCGCTTCTTCGTACTGCTGCTGGGTGATGAACTCGTTTTCGTACATGCAGCGCAGCACATAATCCGTGCGGTTGTTGGTGATAGCGGGATAATCCGTGGTTTCGGAGGTGCGGGTGTAGAAGTTGCGGCGCGGGTTGTAGTAATAGGGGTTGGAAGTAAGACCCGCAAGCATGGCGCATTCACGCAGCGACAGCTCGCTCAGGTCCTTGCCGAAATAGCCCTCGCAGGCTACCTGCACGCCGTAGTAGTTTTCGCCGAGGTAGATGGTGTTGAGGTAGTATTCGAGGATTTGCAGCTTGGAATATTTGTTTTCCAGCTGCATGGCAAGCCATGCTTCCTGAATTTTGCGCTTGTAACTGAGCTCGTTGGAAAGTACAGTGTTTTTGATCAGCTGCTGGGTGATGGTGGAGCCGCCCTGCTGCGTACCGGATACAAAGTTGCTTACAAAGGAGCCGATAATGCGCTTGATATCGATGCCGTTATGGGTGTAGAAACGGGCGTCCTCCACGGCAACAAAGGCATTGCGCAGGTTTTCGGGCATCAGGGAGATGTTGACCATGATTCGGTTTTCGGTGCCCTTGTAATCGGTGATGACATTGCCCTGCGTATCATAAAGAAAGGACGTCTTATCCTGCTCGTCCAGAAGCGTCAGGTCAAGCGTTGGGGAGGTTTCCATGTAGCCTTTGGCGATGCCAAGCACTGCGCCGCCTGCGGCCAGACCTACCAGCACCACCAGCAGCACAAGGATGCGCACGGTGTTTACCAGTACGGACAAAACAAAATTGGGATGTTTGAGGCGCGGCTTGAAAATGCTGCGCTTTTTAGGCTTTTCTTCGGTTTCAGGGGCAGTTTCGGCGGGCGTAACTTCCTCCCAGTACTGCTCCTGCCCGTTATCGTATAGCTCGGGCTGATACAAACGATTTCCCACCTGTCAGCGGTTTGAATAAAAACCCAACTTATTATAACACAGAAACGGCGCATCCGCCATAGCACGGAGTGTAACATTCCGCATGGGATGCATATCCATAGAACGAAAGGAGAGATGAAATGTCTGCCTGTATCAAAAAATCATGGGCGCGTTGCGCGGCGCTGTTTGCGCTGCTGGCGCTTGCAGGCGTCATCGTGCTTGAACAAAATTTGAGCCAGACGCTTTTGGACATGGCTTTTGCCAAAGCGTACTCCATGGGTGTTGAAACACTCAACCGCGCGGTGAAGCAGGTAACCGAAAACGGAGTGGAATACGGCGAACTGGTGCATGAAACGCTGGATGCGCAGGGGCGGGTGACCATGCTGCAGGCGGACAGCATGCGCATGAACGAACTGGCTGCCGAAACAGCGCTGAAAGCAGAGAACGAGCTGAACAGCATTGAAAATCAATATGTGGAGATACCGCTTGGCGCGGCGCTCGGCGTGAAATCGCTTTCGGGCTTCGGCCCTCGCATGCGGATCCAGATTTTGCCCGTGGGCGCAGTGCATGCGAGTTTTGATACGGAGTTTGAATCAGCCGGCATCAATCAGACAAGGCACCGCGTTTTTCTCACGCTCAGGGCAACGGTGAGTTTGATCATTCCCACCGGATCGCAGCTGGTGGAGGTGCAAAGCACCATGCCCATTGCCGAAAGCATCATCGTAGGCAGCGTGCCCGACAGTTTTGTGGATGTGAATGATTCAAAGGATATTCTTGATTTGATACCGTAATTTTAGGCAGGGGAAAGGGGCACACAATCGTTACATATATGATGGGCTCAGAGCGCCGTCGAGTTGTGTCGCATGCTTGACACGTTTACACTTTTGTAATAAAATAACATAGACGAAGCATATCAACAATGGAAATGTGGAATCATAAGGCGCAGACATGGCATGATATGGTCATGCTCTGTGCACGGTCCCCATAGAACCATCGGCGTGCCGAAGGGAGGAAGGGGCGGCTGTGCCGCCCGACGTACATGATGAAACGCAAAGGATTCGTTCTCTGTCTGGTGCTGGCAGTACTGATGCTGCTGGCTGGCTTTGCTGTGGCCGAAACGACCGATCCCATTGTAACGAGCATGGAGCTTACGCCCAGCAAACTGACCGGGCCCGGACCCGTTACCGTTACGATCACCGTATCCAACTCCGGTGACAAGGACCTGCAGGACCCTGTCGTGCTGTATGACCCCGCTGCGCAGATCGTATCCGATTTCGGTACCAACGGCTCTGCTATGCTCAAGGCGGGCGAAAGCCGCACCTGGACCGGTACGTATGACGTGAACCAGCGCACGCTGGAAAACGGCTTTGTGGTGTACTATGTCAAGTATACCCTCTATCAGGAAAGCGGCAAGGCCGTTGAACAGAGCCAGCCCATCCGCCAGACCATCACGCTGCAGACCGCCGAGGCCGATATCGAGGTCAAGCGTACCGTGACCCCCACCATCGCCCGTGAAGGTCAGAGCATTGTGGTGCGTTATGACATCACCAACACCGGCACGGTCGCGCTGCTGAATGTAGGCATTCAGGAAAACAGCGATGTTTACAGCAAGAAGCAGAACATTCCGCGCCTTGAGCCCGGCCAGACCGCTGAGATCAAGTATCCCGTTACCATGGGTACCCGCGACCTGACCAGCTCTGCCAAGATCACCTATACCCCCGAAAACCAGCAGGATGAACAGACCTACACCGTTGAGGATCTCAAGATCCGCTACGGCGAGCCCCAGCTCACCGCAACGCTGAGCGCCAATGCCAAGGGCGTTGTGCAGAACGGCACTGTCACCCTGACCCTTACGCTCAAAAACACCGGCAGCGTTGATTACAGCGATATCCGCGTTACCGACGCCGCTTTGGGTGATGTGTTCACCAATCAGGAGCTGAAG
>JAZKYW010000073.1:0-6382 GCA_045612325.1 Candidatus Limiplasma sp.
ATTCCGCATTTTGGGCAAAAGCAAAAGCCGTGCGAAGTTCATCGCACGGCTTTTGCTTTTGTCCACGATATCGACCTGCCGCTGATACATACGCAACGCGCAGGTCGGCGGCACCGCTTAAGGAACTTAAGCGTTCACCATCTTGGCCAGACGAGCCTTTTTACGGTTCGCAGTGTTCTTGTGCAGAACGCCCTTGGCAACGGCTTTATCGATAGCGGAGGTGGTGAGGCTGTACTGGGCAGCGGTAGCCTCCGTCTCAAACTTCTTGACAGCAGTCTTCACCTTGGACTTGACGATGCGGTTGCGGAGATTCTTGGTCTCGGTAACCTTCACGCGCTTGATGGCGGACTTGATGTTAGGCACTAGTTTCACCTCCTTGGCATTAAATCGCAATGATGATTGTATCACGATTCAGCACAAATTGCAATACCCAATCGTCATTTTTTCTGAAGAAAAGTATCTCTATCAGAAAATGAACCCGGCAGCGAATGCCGCGATGCACGCAAGCGCAGCGACCGTCAGCAGGCTCTTTTCCATCCAGCCAAGCACCAGCGCAACCGCCGTGCCCACAAGCGCCGTAGGCAGGCTGCCCGTGGCGGAAAACACCGCAGGAAACGTCATGGCGCCAAGCACCGCATAGGGCACGTAGTACAGAAAGGACTGCAGAAATACGCTCTTTACCTTGCCGCGGATGGCTGCCAGCGGCAGCATGCGGATGAGATAGGTAACGCCTGCCATCACCAGCAGGTAAATCAAAAAGGTTTTCCACGCCATTACGCCTGCACCTCCTCATCTTCATCCTTCACAGGCTGCGGCATCAGCCATGCGCCCAGAGCGGATGCGACCACCGCGCACAGAATGATGCGGAAGCCATCCGAAATAAAGTTGAAAAGCGGCAGGAAAGCAAACATGCAGCTCATTGCCACGGCAATGAGGATGACCGCGCGCACCTCGCGGGAGCGGCGGAAAGGCGGCAGGATGATGGCGATAAACATGCCGTAGATGGCAAGGCCCAGCGCTTCCGTCACAGAGGCAGGCAGGATGCCGCCCGCAAGCGCGCCCAGCAGCGTGCCCGCAGACCAGCCCAGAAACGGGCCGTTGGTCAGGCCGTAGAGATAGGCCTTGCCTACCTTTCCGGGCTGCTGAGAGGCCATAACGAACACTTCATCCGTGTTGCAGAAGGAAAGCAGCAGACGGTGGATGAGCGTCATGCTCCTGTCCAGTTTCTGGCTCAGGCTAAGGCTCATGAGCGCATAGCGCAGGTTGATGGTCAGCTGCGTCAGCGCCATCTCCACCAGCGGCGCGCCCGCGCACATCAGCTGCAGACCCGCCAGCTGACCCGCGCTCGTTACGTTGAAAACCGAAATTATCAAGGCCTGCAAAGGCGTAAGCCCAAGCGACGTTGCCTGAATACCAAAGGCAAACGATACGGACAAATAGCCCAGCGCAATGGGAATGCCGTGCTTCAAACCTCTTTTGTAAGCGGCTAACATGGTTCTTTTTCGCTTCCTTGCATAAATTCACAGCTGCCCGCGCGGCGTGCGCGGGCAGCTGCATGTGTGATATCATATCACTTTTTATGGCGTTTTTCTACCTTGACAAAAACTTTTTTAGAAGATGGCCGCAAGCAGTGCCATGAACATCACAATAGCGATCAGCAAAGCGGTCAGGCAGCCGCTGCAGCCTTTTTTGACATTGCGGTCCTTTTTGCTCTGTCTGAACAAAATGAAGATCAGCACAGCCAGCACAAGCCATCCGCCGGCAGTCATGCCGTCCTGTTCGCGCTCCTCACGGTCGTAGCGGTCACGGTAGGTGACGGTGCTTCGGTCGATGGAGTCGCGCACATCGCTCCACAGCTCCTCGCTGTAGGCGTTGATCTGCTCCTGCAGGGTAAGGGCTGCGTTGCTGAACAGCCCGTCGATGCGCACGCTGCTGCCCGTCTGTTTTTCCAGCAGCAGATTCAGCGAAATGCAGAAGGAGGCATATGCCGCGTCATACTGCTGCGTACGGAAATGCTGCGCAAATTCGGAGGAGATGTAGAGCAGATTATCCACATTGGTGCGGCCCAGCTTTTCCTCGACCGCCGCGCCCATGTGCAGGGCAAAGCTGTCTTCGCCCGCCGCGCCTACCAGCAGGATATCCTTTTCATCCAGCCCCCACTTGGCAAACAGCTCATCGGTATAGAGCTGCACATCCATGCCGTCAAGGAAGTGAACGGTCGCCATGTACAGGTCGATATCTGCCTTCTTGGTCACATTCTTGCTGAAGGTGGCAAGGTCGGCATTCATGGATGCGCTCAGCACATCGGCGGAGTCGTTGATATTGCTGCGCAGTTCGGGCATGCGCACATTGGCCATGGAGCCCATCGGCAGCGCCATCAGCACAAGGCACAGAAGCATGCAAAGCCATTTTTTCATCATCGCACGCCCCCTTACTGATACAGCGGGCATTTTTCAATACCCAAAAGCATGGCCAGGTCGCCCGTGAGAGGGCGCTCCAGCTGAAGGTTAAAGGCTTCCGCAGACTGATTGTAAGCACTTACGACCTGGCTGGCACGCAGGCTGGAAAGGTCGGCCTTGAGCATGTCCAGATAGCGCCGGTCGCGCTGGCTCTGCTGAAAGCTCTCGCTTTGCAAAAGCGCCTCGCTCACCGCATCCACCTGCTGCGCAAGCTCGCGGTCCCACTCGGGCATAAAGGCATCCGCCTGCTGCAAACGGCGGGCAATGTCTTCAAGCGCCGTCAGCGCCGCATCATCCGCAGGCAGATGGCGCTTTGCCACAGCGCACAGGTTGAGCCCGTCCGCAGCGCGGTAGCTGAGCACATCCATCATGCCGTTTTCCATGGTCAGCAGGGCTTCCACCTGCCCGCGCTCTTCGCGGTAGCCGCTCCATGTGCCAAACAGCAGGCCGAAAGCGACCAGTGCAATGGCCAGCAGCACACAAAGACCGGTAGGAAGTTTTTTCATTGGCGGTTCCTTTCGTTATGAGGTGATCAGTGCTTCAGCTCAAGCAGCTTGGCCTTGAGCTGGCCTTCCATCTCGATCATCTTCTTTTCGGCGCTCAGGCGCTGGCTGCGGCCTTCGTCCTGAATCTTCATGACCTCGTTGATGGTATCGATCAGGCTCTGGTTGGTAGATACCAGCGTTTCCAGATCGATGATGCCGCGCTCGGCCTCGCGGGCGGTGTTGATGGTGCCCATCTTGAGCGCTTCGGCGTTCTTCTTGAGCAGTTCGTTGGTCATATCGGTCACAGCGGTCTGTGCCTTCAGGGCCTCCTGGCTGCGGTGCATGCCAAGGGCGATGACCATCTGGCTCTTCCACAGGGGCAGAGTATTGGAAAGCGTGCTCTGGATGCGCTCCACCAGCAGGCTGTCATTGTTCTGCAGAAGACGGATCTGCGGAGCCATCTGCAGCGCCACCTGACGGGTGAGTTTCAGGTCGTGCAGCTTCTTTTCAAAACGGTCGCAGTTGGCGGCAAGGTCGTTGGCGACCTGAGCGTCCATGGCATCGCCGGTGGCGCGGGCCTTTTCCAGCAGTTCCTTGAGCACGGTGGCACGCACTTCAGCCAGCTTCTTTTCGCCGGCAACGATGTACATGGTCAGCTCCTTGAAGTACTGGGTGTTCATGTCGTAAAGACGGTTGAACATGGCTACGTCCTTGAGCAGCTGCACCTGATGGCTTTCCAGTGCGGTGGAGATGGTATCCACGTTGGCGGCGACCTCGTCATACTTGGCGGTCATATCGCTGATGGCCTTCTTGGCGTTCCAGAACAGGCCGCCCAGACCCTTGGGCTTTTCGCCGCTCTCGGAGAAGCCCTTGATCTCACCAACGAGTTTTACCAGCATATTGCCCACTTCACCGGTATCGCAGGTGCGTACGGCTTCCAGAGCGCTGTCGGAGAAATCGGAGATCTTCTTCTGAGCATCCGCGCCGTAGAGCAGCACGTGGTCGGTGTTGTTTACATCGATCTGGTCCACAAAAGCCTCGATGGCCTTGAGCTCTTCTTCGGTGAGCATGCTGGTATCCATCTGGGCAACGGCCTCGCTGGCGGCTTCGGCAGCGTTCTTGGCGCTGGGCTCAGCCATGGCGGCCATTTCAGCGGTGGCTTCTTCCACTTTGGCCTTATCCTGCGCCATGGAAGTGGGATTGAGGGTCAGAACGGGGATCTCGATGGCATTCTGATTGTTTTCAGTCATTGTATGTATCCTCCTGTAAGGTTATTGTTCATCGGGTTTGTGTGCCTGAGCCTGGTCGCCTGCGGAACGGAAACGGGGATCGATATGCCATTGAGGCTGGTGAACAGTCTGCTTTTGAACCTCGGGTTCAGCCTTGCGTGCCGCCGCGGCATTGGCAGCAGCATCGATTTTGGCTGCCATGCGCGCCTGCGCAGCCGCCTGATCCAGTTCACTCTCGGTAAGGCCGTCGCGCTTGAGCATCTGCTCCAGCACGTCGATATCGGTGGCAAGGTCGAGCACGTCATCCTGATACAGTTTATCAAGCATCTTGTCGCAGCCCTGCAAAACCACGCCCAGCGCATCCACGATGCGATTGCGGGCGTCGGTCGCCTCCTGACCCGTTACGCCGCGCTCACCGAGCATGCGGTAGCCTTTGACCATTTTCAGCGTGGTGGGCAGGTAATACTCCATGAACTTGCGGATCTGCGACGCCTTGTGGGGCTTGTCATACACCGCACGGAAGATCTCCGCGCACTGGTTTTCCAGCGTATCCAGCTTGTCGGACAGGCCCTTTTCGGGGATGAGATCGTTTTCCCTGCGGATCTCGGCGATCATTTCGCGGCCCTTTTCCAAAAGCTCATCCACTTCGGGGTTGCCGGTATCGCCCTGTACCTTTTTGAGGCTTTCGGGCGTTTTCTGATTCTGGGTGGTATCCAGCCCCTGCGCCATGATGCGCACCACCGCACCCAGCAGACCGCCTACCGCAAACGCGGGCAGCCAGCCTAAGATGCTCATGGGCTTAAAAGCGGCGGAATACAGTGCGAACACCGCACCAAAAGCGAGGATGCCTGCGCCCAGACCGCTGTTTTGCTGCTTCTTTTTCTGTTTCTTTTTCATGATAAGCTCCTTATCCTTTCAGTGCTTGTCATTTCCTGATACGCTTTGCATTATAGCACAAAACAAACTTCAAGAAAAGAAAGCCGTACCGAAAGCAGCTATATAAGCGCTGAAAAATACATTAGAAATCCCTTACGTTTCACCCTATGCACAGAAAAAACTTGAACAATACAATGACCGTTGATATACTGATGCATACCACAATATACCAAAGGAGTTACTTATGGCTAAAAGCGTTCAGGATATCAAGCAGATGATCGCCAAGTACGGCATCAAAATGGTGGATTTCAAAATGGTGGATATCAACGGTCAGTACCGTCATGTCACCATCCCCGCCGAAAACTTCTCCGAAGAGACCCTCAAGAGCGGCATCGGTTTTGACGCCTCCAACTACGGCTATGCCGTTGTTGAAAAGAGCGACATGGTCTTTATCCCCGACCCCGACACCGCTGTGATCGACCACTTCTGCTCCATTCCCACCCTGTCCATGACGGGCAATGCCATGATCATTGACAACCCCGAAAACCGCCCTCTCAAGCAGTATCCCCGCAACATTGTGCTGGCTGCCAATCAGTACATGAAGGAGCTGGGCGTAGCGGATACCATGTACATCCTGCCCGAGTTTGAGTTCTACCTGTTTGATCAGGTCGGCTGGGAAGTACAGCCCAACCGCATCGCCTCCTTTGTGGACGCCAAGCAGTCCTATCTGAACAGCGCCTCCGAAGGTCTGGGCGTGGTGGTGCCCAAGCAAAAGAACTACCACATCGCCAAGCCCTTTGATACCAGCTATGAGTGCCGCAGCGAAATGTGCATGCACATGAAGGATGCCGGCATCGAGATCAACTACCATCACCCCGAGGTCGGTGCCTCCGGTCAGTTTGAGATTGAGCCCCAGCTGGGTCAGATGTCCAAGATGGCCGATGCTTCCATGATGATCAAGTACATCATCCACAACACCGCCCTCAAGCACGGCAAGAGCGCCACCTTCATGCCCAAGCCCATTTACGGCGAGGCCGGCAGCGGCATGCATGTGCATATGCTTCTGATGAAGGACGGTCAGCCCGTGTTCTCCGATGACAACGGCTACGCCCACCTGAGCGAAACCGCCCACTACTTCATGGGCGGCCTGCTCAAGCACATCGCCGCGCTGTGCGCCCTCACCAACCCCTCCACCAACTCCTTCAAGCGCCTTGTTCCCGGATTTGAAGCTCCCGTAACCATAGGTTACGCGACCTCGAACAGATCTGCGGTTATAAGAATTCCCGCCTATGCGAAGAGCCCCGAGAAGCGCCGCTTCGAGCTTCGTAATCCC
>JAZKYW010000074.1:0-2608 GCA_045612325.1 Candidatus Limiplasma sp.
ATCCCGGCGGAGAAGATCCTCACGCGCGAGCCGGAGCTGCTCAAGATTGCGTTTGCGAACATGCCGTCTATCCTCGTGGGCGAGGGCGACGTGCTGGTCGTGGACAACGTGGGTAAGAACTTCAGCGGCACGGGCGTTGACCCCAACATCACCGGTACGTTCTCTACGCCCTACGCCAGCGGCGGCGTTCAGGTACAGCGCACCTGCTTCCTGAACCTCACCCCGGAAAGCCACGGCAATAGCCTGGGCGTGGGTCTGGCCAGCGCGATCACCAAGCGCATCTTTGATGAAATCGACGCGGACGCCATGTACACCAATTGCATGACCAGTACGGTCATCAGGTCCGCGATGGTGCCCTGTGTGATGAGCACGGACAAGGAGGCGGTGCAGTTCTGTATCCGCACCTGCAACCGCATCGACAAGGACAACCCGCGCGTCATCCGCATCAAGAACAGCCTGCACATCGGTCAGATCATGCTGTCCGAGGCGTACTACGCCGACGTGCTCGCTGGCAAATACCCCGGTCTTACGGCGCTCAGTGCGCCTCAGGATATGATTTTCGATGACGAAGGCACGCTCGTGACCGAGTGGATGCCGTAAGTAAAGGAGGAAAAAACGATGAGCTTCACCCCCAAGGGCATTGTCGTCCCGATTGTAACGCCCGTCACCAAGGAAGGGAAGTTCGATGAAAAGGCCTACCGCGGACTGATCGACTATCTTGCGGACAACGGCATTCACGGCGTGTTCCCGTTCGGCACCACCGGCGAGTTCTACGCGTTTGACATGGGCTTCTATACCGAGGTGCTGGAAGTGACCAAGGACGCTGTCGCGGGCCGCATGGACATCTACGCCGGCGCCAACGACATCACTACCGGCGGCGCGGCCAAGATCGCCAAGGCGGTGGAAAAGGTCGGCGGCATCGATGCGCTGAGCGTGCTCACCCCGATGTTCGTCAGTCAGACCCAGCAAGAGGTCTACGAGTACTATCGTGAGGTCGCCGAGGCCACCAGCCTGCCGATCATCATGTACAACAACAAGCCCAAGACCAACGTGACCATCGAGCCGGCGACCGTGGCCAAGCTCGCGCAGATTGACAACATCATCGGCGTGAAGGACTCCACCGGCGACATGACCAACACCGAAGAGTACCTGCGCCTGACCCGCGGCATGGACAACTTCCATGTCATGATGGGCCGCGATACCCTGATTTACGCCGCCCTGTGCTACGGCGCGAAGGGCGCGATCGCTTCCTGCGCGAACGTTGCGCCGCGCATCGCCGTGGACATCTACGAGAAGTTCATGGCCGGCGACCACAAGGGCGCGCTCGACGCTCAGTTCAACTTCTCCGCCCTGCGCATTTCCACCAACATGGGCACCTTCCCGGTTGTCCTGAAGGAAGCGCTCAAGATGATTGGCCATGACTGCGGTGACTGCGTGAAGCCGATTCAGCCGCTCAATGATGAGCAGCGTGCAAAGCTCCGTGGGGTGCTTTCTGGGATGGGTCTTCTGTGAATGACATCGTCAGCCGGATGATTGACACACAGCTCCTGCTGTTTATCTACCTGCTGTGCGGCGTCTACCTGAGCAAACGCAAGCTCATCCGGGAAGACAACCGCACGGCGCTAGTGCGTCTGATGATGGACGTGACCATGCCGCTGATGGTGGTAGACGCCTTCAACAAGCCCATGACGAGGGAAGAGATCGTTTCCTCCTTCTTCGTGATGGCGGTGGCGTTTGCGGGCTGCGTGGTCACGGGCCTGATTGGCCTTGTGCTGTGGAAAAGTCAGCCGGAAAACAAGAAGAAAGTGCTCATGTATTCCAGCATGTTTTCCAATGCTGGTAACGCCGGTCTGCCGATTGTCAGTCTGGTATTCGGCCCGACGGGCGTGTTCTACGCGAGCATGTACCTGATTCCCCCACGTATCCTGCAGTGGACGGTTGGCCTCAGCCTGTTCGTTAAGCCCGAAAAGGGCGGCTGGATCAAGAACGTGCTGCTCAACCCCATGGTGATCACCATCTACATCGGCGTGTTCATGATGGCGACCGGCTGGTACATCACCGGCGTGTTCGCTACGGCGATTGACAGCCTGGGCAGCATGACCAGCCCGCTGTCCATGATCCTCATCGGCGCGACGCTGGCGAACATGAACCCGAAGGTTCTGCTGGACAAGTCGGTGCTGGGCACCAGCTTCTGCCGCCTGATTCTCTTCCCGGTGCTGATCGCCTTCATGCTCAAGCCCTTTGGCCTTGACCCGGTGGTCATGAACATCTGCGTCATCCTGCTGGCCATGCCGGTTGCGGCGAATACCGCGGCGATGGCCGAGCGCTATGGCGGCGACTACAAGTTTGCCTCGGCGGTGGTGAGCGTATCCACGCTGCTGAGCGTCGTTACGGTTCCTGTAATTACCTGGTTCATCCAGATGATTTAACAACGTTTAACAATGCAATATTTTAGGAGGAATGTATTATGAAAATTGCTTTTATCGGTCTGGGTATCATGGGCAAGCCCATGGCGATCAACCTGCTCAAGGCTGGCCACGAACTGCGCGTGTTTGACTTCAACAAGGCCGCTGTGGAAGAAGTGAAGGCTGCCGGCGCTGTCGCTTGC
>JAZKYW010000075.1:0-2389 GCA_045612325.1 Candidatus Limiplasma sp.
AAGAGTTATGAAGCCCTCACCTATGAAGATACGCTGGTCATGACTGATGAGCTTGCTCCCCTTGTGCCGCCCGACGCCGACGACGCCAAAGCGGTACGTTTCGATGCGTTGATGTACGGTATTGAACTGGCTTATCTTTCCGGGATTCCCCATACAAGAGCTCGAACCGATCTTCTGGCTAAGGCTTACAGCATCTCAAAAGTTGCCAACATACCCGAAATTCAGGCTCAGGCCGAGCTGCTGAACAAGCTGCTGCACACGGATTATCTTGAACATGCTGACATCAGCGATTTTGAATACATCCGCGAAAAGCTTCGTGATCTGATCAAGTATATCCCTAACAACAGGCCTATTTTCACCATTGATTTTCATGAAGATATTCTTTCTATGGAATCGCACGAATCCGAGCTGGAAAATGACGACCTGAAAAACTACAAGGCAAAGGCTGAGTTCTACGTTCGCCAGCATCAGGATCATCTGGTGATCGCCAAGCTGAAGAAAAACGTGCCTCTGACGGAAGTGGATGTACAGACGCTGGAACAGATCCTGTGGAGTGAAGTTGGCACCCGCGAGGACTACGAGGCAGAATACGGTCAGAAACCTTTGGGTGAGTTTGTACGCGAAATCGTTGGGCTGGATATGAACGCAGCCAAGGAAGCTTTTGCTGCCTATTTGAACGACAGCATACTGGACGCTCGACAGATTTACTTTGTTAACCAAATCGTAGAGTATGTCGTACACAATGGTCTGCTGAAGGATATGTCGGTACTGCAAGCCGCTCCATTTACCGATCAAGGCAGCGTTGTTGACCTCTTCCCCGATTTGACGGTTTGGCAGGGTATACGCGCAGTAATCAAACAAATCAATTCCAATGCAGGTATCGCATAAAAATAGCTGGGCAGTAATTGCCCAGCTTCTTGTTATCGTATCATCTTCAGATATTTGTAAACTGTCGGTCTGCTCAATCCGCATACCCTCGCAAGTTCACTCACGTTCATCTTCCCAGCGGCATATGTGGGATAATGTTTGTAGAACACTGCCGGGATATCCTCCTTGGTGGTTTGTGGCCTGCCTATCTTTATGCCCTTGCTTTTTGCATTTTCCATGCCGCTTTTAACCCTGGCCCTGATCATTGCCAGTTCCAACTGGGCAAACACACCGGCCATCTGCAGAAACGCTTCACTCATAGGATCGACCTTACCATTTCGACAGTCAATCGTTATGCTTCCCACAATGATCAGGCGGAGGCATTTTTCACGGATGACATCAATAATTTCGCAAAGTTGCTGTGTGGAGCGTGAAAGTCTGCTGACTTCCAATGTAATGATCGTATCGCCCGCCTGCGTAACATCAAGCAGCATGCCCAGATTCTTCTTCACCTTACTGTCTCCATGCTCGTATTCAAAAATCACTTCTTCTGCTCCTGCGGCTTTTAGTTCTCGGATCTGGCGGTTGATATCCTGCTTATTCTCGTTAGTGCTGCAGCGGGCATATCCGTATGTCATGACCGTTCCTCCTGTAAATAATAACGTTTGTAATCGTTGACATTTTTTCTGCTCAAAAATACGGTTGTAATCGGTGATTTCACCCCGAAAAACGCTTGATTCTGTAAAGGCAATCCAGATGACCTTTTTATTTCCAAAACGGTTTTCAGGGTAAAAAATTCAATAGTGATTATTTGTTCCAAGGATCAGCTCAACAGCCTTTTCCGCCTGGCTGGCAGCACTGACAATGAACCGCTTGTCCCCTTTCAACACCTGCAGCCAGTTTTGCAAATACGCTGTGCTGTTACGCAAACTGGCGGAGGTTTCAAGGCCTGCATGATTGACCAGCGCAGCCGCCCCAATCTCAGCTAGCAGTTCCTCCTTGCTATACGACTCCGATCCAAAGAACGCAGTACGCTCCAACCTGTCCAAACGGCTTTTGTGGCCTGTCGAGTGTACAAGTTCATGAAACGCGGTGCTATAGTACTCTGCCGTATCAACGAACTGCTCCATGGTTGGGAGCGTCACTCTGTCAAAGGAAGGCTGATAACAAGCTTGGTTACCGCTTTCGTGAACCACCTTGACACCGCTTCGCTGCACATAACCGTCGATGATCCGCTCTGCTGTCTGATTGGCGGAGGCTGCGTCAGGAAGAACCTGCGTGTACTTGGGTTGTAACCCTTCGCACTGGTCAATGTGGAACACGGAGAAATAACGCAGCATGGGAACCCGCTTGACTTCTTCGCTGTCTTCCTCTTTGACGTCCAGCCATTTCCAAAACACAACCATGCTCGCTTTTTCGCCTTTCTTCACCTTACCGCCTTCCTGTTGGCACTGTCTGAAGGTGACATACTCGCCGGGCTTGCCAACCATCATTTGATTCAAAAGGCTGTACGGTTTGCCTG
>JAZKYW010000076.1:0-4693 GCA_045612325.1 Candidatus Limiplasma sp.
GATACAAATCATTGACGGCGGATACGGGCTTGCCTTCCAGATAGGCAAGCCGCGCCTCAAACTCAGACGCGATCTGCTGTACGCCGCTGCCCGCATCCTCCGCGAGGTAATCAACGCCCTTGTAATGCAGCGTACGGTAGGCAAGCTGCGTGAACACGTCATCCTTCAGCGTAAACTCCACAGCCACTTCCTCCGTACCGTCTTCCATATAGAAGCCGCGGTAGGTGCCGTCCGCATAGGTTTCGGCTTTGGGCAGCTTGCTGGTGTTGAGCAGTTTGAAGGGACGGCGGTTAAGCCCGTCCCACAGGGCGGAGATCAGCTTGGAGGACTGCACCGTGGCAGATGTGACCGCGTCCACATCCTCAACGATATCATAGGGCATGTACAGATCATCGATGGCTTTCACGCCCTTGCCGATGAGGTGTGCCGCCATCTGCTCATACTGGGCAAGAGTCGCCTTCTGGGCATCGCTTGCGTCTTCGATCATGTAGTCACCGTCCTTATACTTTACGCCGCGGTACACGATGGATGCAAACAGGCCATCCTTCATTTCAAACTGGATGGCGATCTGCTCAATGCCGCCGTCATAGTAAAAGCCGCGGTAGATGCCGTCGGGATAGGTGCTTTCCGCACATACCGTGCCAAAGGCACAGCACAGAACAAGGATAATCGCCGCAATACGCCTGATCATTTTCATTGCTCCTTTATTGATTGCTAAACGGAAGTGTACTGTTAAAAAAGATTTGACATCGACCCTGTGTGCTCCTACAATGGAAAGAGATTCTTTCAGCGGAGGTCATTCACGTGAACCCCATCCTCGTTGTAGATGATAACGAACAGATCCTTGAGATCCTGACCAAATATATACAGGCGGAGAACTGGCCCATGCTTGCCGCACGCAGCGGCGAAGAAGCCCTTGCTATGTTTCATTCGATGGAGCCGTCCATCATCCTGCTGGATATCATGCTTCCCGGCATTGACGGTTTGGAGGTCTGCCGCCGCATCCGTCAGGTATCCAAGGTGCCTATCCTCATGATCACCGCCCGCGATGAAGATGCCGACCGCATCCTCGGGCTTGATATCGGCGCGGATGATTACATCATCAAGCCCTTTTCCCCCGGCGAGGTCATGGCGCGCATCCGTGCAGTCAGGCGCAGGCTTGCCTCCACCGAAGGCAATGATACGCTGGTCACGGGCAATCTTACCATCCACATGCCCTCGCTCAGCGTAACGCTGGACGGGCACAAGCTCAACCTTACCCGCCGCGAAGTGGAGCTTCTCTGGACGCTTGCCTCCGCCCCCGGCCGCGTGTTCACCCGCGACAATCTGCTGACACTCGTATGGGGATATGAGCACATCGGCAACTACCGCGCTGTGGACAGCCACATCAAGCGTCTGCGCCAAAAGCTGGACGCCTACAACCACGAAAGCTTCACCATTGCCACCGTCTGGGGCACAGGCTACAAATTTGAAAGGAACCTGCCATGAAAGCACCCGAAACGGGAAAACGCTCGATTCGTTTACGGCTTACCCTGCTCTTTGCGCTTTTGCTTGTCGCTTTCTCGGTCATCCTTGGTCTATTATACAACACTTTGCTCCGCCGTCAAACCATTCACCGCTACAGCCAGACCATGCAGCGTGATGCCTACGCCATTTCGCAAAATTTGTCCGAGCTGCTGGTGCCCTCCAGTTATGACGGATTGGATGAAAACCGTTTTCTGGTCAACGAGGATACGCTTGCGCCCTATCTTGCCATGATGGAAAGCCTCACCAACTGCAGCGTGTACATCGTAGACGCAAGCCATGACCTGACGGGCTATTTTGACGGCGTGGTGCAAAAGCTGGATAACCCGCAGCTGCCCGCCTATCTGGAGCAATCCATCGCGCTTGGCTTCATGGGCAAAACGCCTTTTATCCAGGCCGAAATCAACGGCGATACCCGCCTGAGCACCAGCATGCCTGTTATGAATGTGCGCTCACAGGTGCTTGGTGTGGTGCTTTTGGATGCCAGCCTGAGAGAATTGGGCTACTCCGAAGTACCTGCCTCCAAAACCCTGATGTTTACCCTGCTCATCGCCTTGGGCGTTTCGGTATTGCTTGCCGTGTTCTTCTCGCTGTGGTTTACCCATCCCATCTCCCGCATGGAGCGCGTTGCTCACGCGCTGGCGGACGGCGATTATGACGTGCGCACCAACATCGTCATGAACGACGAGCTCGGCTCGCTTGCCGCATCCATGGACGTATTGGGCGTACGGCTTGCTGAAGCAAGAGAACGCGATGAGCAGCTGCGAAAACAGCAGCAGCTGCTGTTTTCCAACATTTCGCATGAGCTGCGCACGCCTGTAACGGTCATCCGCGGCTCGCTGGAAGCCCTGCGCGACGGCATTGTGACCGCACCTTCCGAAGTACGCGCCTACTACGACCAGATGCTGCGCGAAAGCCGCTGGCTGCAGCAGCTCATCCGCGACCTGCTGGAATTGAGCCGTCTGCAAAACGCTGAGTTTACGCTGGAATGCAGCACCTTTGACCTGTGCGACCTTTTGGGCGACGTTGCCATGAGCACGCGCGCTCTTTGCGAAAACAAGGGCGTTGTTTTTGAATGCGAAGAGCCCAAAACGCATTATCTCTTCTCGGGTGACTACACCCGTCTGCGCCAGATGCTGCTGGCAGTGGCGGATAATGCGGTCAAGTTTACCCCCGAAGGCAAAATCGTGCGCCTGTGGCTGGATGAGCAAACGCCCTGCATCGGCATTTCGGATTCGGGCCCCGGCATCCCGCAGGAGGAGCAGCCGCACATTTTTGACCGTTTCCGCACAACACGCACAGCCAATGCATCGGGCACAGGTCTCGGCCTTGCCATCGTGCGCGAGACAGCCAACCGCCATAACATCGGCATCGTCTTGCAAAGCGACGCTTCCATCGGCAGCATTTTCACCTTTGAATTCCCCGTACACCACACCTGACGTTGAGGATTTATTGACTTTTTGGGGGCTGCGTGATATAAATAATTGAATATCGCGCAACAAAATACTTTGGAGGTCACTGATTATGAAGCACATCAAGACTCTCGAAACCCGCAATCTTTGCGAAAGCGCCAAGAACGGCGGCTGCGGCGAATGCCAGACTTCCTGCCAGTCTGCCTGCAAGACCAGCTGCGGCATCGCCAACCAGAAGTGCGAAAACACCAAGGAAAGCAAGTAAGCTTCTGTTCATTATGAAAAAATGCCGCCGTTTGGCGGCATTTTTCATGAACGTCAAAGGAGAAAAGTATGACTCACAGATATGTACTGGGCGGCCACCACATCGTGCTGGATGTTTATTCCGGCTCTGTTCATCTGGTGGATGAGGTCGCCTACGACGCAATCGGTCTGTACGAAGAGCACAGCCGCGACGAGATCATCGGCATGATGCTTGAAAAGTATGCCGATAATCCCGAAGTGACCCGCGAAGAGCTTGGCGAATGCATGGACCAGATCGAGCAGCTGAAGGAAATGGGCAAGCTTTTTACGCCCGACACCTTCGCGCCCATGGCAGGCAAGCTCAAGGAGCGCAGCGCAGGCGTGGTCAAGGCGCTTTGCCTGCACGTTGCCCACACCTGCAACCTCAACTGCTCCTACTGCTTTGCTTCCCAGGGCAAGTATCACGGCGACCGCGCTGTGATGAGCTTCGAAGTGGGTAAGCAGGCGCTGGATTTTCTCATTGCCAACTCCGGCACCCGCCGCAATCTGGAAGTGGATTTCTTCGGCGGCGAACCGCTGATGAATTTTGATGTTGTCAAGCAGCTGGTAGCCTACGCCCGCAGCGTTGAAAAGCAGCACAACAAAAACTTCCGCTTTACGCTCACCACCAACGGCATGCTCATCAATGATGACGTGATCGATTTTGCCAACCGCGAATGCTCCAACGTGGTGCTCAGCCTTGACGGTCGCAAGGAAGTACACGACCGCTACCGCGTAGACTACGCAGGCAAGGGCAGCTGGGATCAGATCGTTCCCAAATTTCAGAAGATGGTGGAAGCCCGCAGCGGCAAAGAGTACTACATGCGCGGCACCTTCACCCATGCCAACCCCGATTTCCTCAACGATATCAAGACCATGCTGGACCTTGGCTTCAACGAGCTGAGCATGGAGCCTGTGGTATGCGCCCCCGGCGACCCCGCAGAGCTGACCGAATCCGACATGGGCATCGTGATGAAGCAGTACGAAGAGCTGGCTGACCTGATGCTCGAACGCCGCAAGGCCGGCAAACCCTTTACCTTCTATCACTACATGATCGACCTGACCGGCGGCCCCTGCATCTACAAGCGTGTCAGCGGCTGCGGCTCCGGCACCGAGTACATGGCTGTTACCCCCTGGGGCGACCTGTACCCCTGCCATCAGTTTGTCGGCGAAGAAAAGTTCAAGCTGGGCAATGTGTGGGACGGCGTTACCAACAAGGATGCTCAGGCAGAATTTGCCGCCTGCAACGTGTATGCCCATCCCGAGTGCGCCGATTGCTGGGCAAAGCTGTCCTGCCCGGGCGGGTGGCCCCCCCCCGCCTACCACGCCACCGGCAAGGTAACAGGCATTTACGAAGCGGGCTGCCGCCTGTTCCGCAAGCGCATGGAATGCGCCATCATGGTGGCCATCGCCCGGGCCCTGGGTGACAACACTTGAACACCCCCATCTGTGATTTCGTAAGGGCATACTGCGCA
>JAZKYW010000077.1:0-2628 GCA_045612325.1 Candidatus Limiplasma sp.
AGGTCATCTTGAGGGTGCAGGGCACACCGGGCGCGATTTCGGGCTCGGCGACCTCGGCGTTGCGGGTGGGCACGAAGGCGGTATCGGCAGGCTTGCCGGTGCGTCCGTCAGCGGCAAGGACGAGCGGGCCGCGGGTGACGGCTACATAGTTGTCCTCCTCGGGCTGGTGGAACACTTCGACCGGGCCGGCAGAGTTGGTGTAGCCGGGCGCCTTGTCACGATGGTTGGTGTATACGATATCCTTGTCCCAGTAAGCGGGGGTGTGCAGCACGATGGGCATGGCAAAGTCGAACTCGAGGGTATCGTAGTACCACTTGCGGGTGTAGCACATGTAGCCGCCCTTGCTCCAGCCGGGATTGCGTACCTTGAGGGTGAAATCGTTGGGACGCTGAGACAGCACCAGCAGACGGACCTTGCCGTCGGCGGGGTAGTTGGTCTCCACCTTGAGGGTGACGCGGCGAATGCCGACCCATGCGTGATAGGTGCCGGTCTCGAAGAAGTTGATGGTGATGGTATCGCCCTCAACGGTAATAGCATTCTGCAGGAAAACGCCCGCGCCCGCAGCGCCGATGCAGGCGCAGCAGCCGTAGTAGGAGTTATCCTTGAGCATCTGCTCGCCGCCTACCTGCACGCCGCGCTTGCCGGGGGTGAGGGGGCTGTAGCTGTCAAAGGGCATGAAGGTGGATACCATGCCGGTTTCCGCCAGCTTCCTGGTGATTTTATCCGCCTCGAGATGGTTAACGTTCATAGCGCCCAGATAAGCGTTGTAGAAGGACTTTTCCATCTCATCCGCCCATTTGCTTTCGCCGGTGAGGGCAAGCAGACGGGCGCAGAACTTCATCCAGGTAACGGTGACGCAGGTCTCCTGCATCACGCCGTCATAACGCACGGTCTGACGGGTGACGGTGTGGTCAAACAGCTCGTGGGTCACGCCGCAGCTGCCGATGACGGATACCTCGGAGGCAAGCACGGCATTGGCAAAGTTGATCACGGCGGTCTTGTGCTTTACGCTGTCGGTAACGAGCGCGTACTCCAACAGGCCCTCAAAGCAGGAGATCATCTCATAAGCCTTGGATACGCCGTACTGGTAGGGGTAGATGCGGTTTTCGTAGGCCAGCTCAAAGATGTTGATGCCCTTGGCGCCGCCTTCGGAAACGATGTAGGAGGCAAAATCCAGATAGCGCTGCTCGCCCGTCAGCTTGTAAAGACGAACGATGGGCTCAAGGATGGAGGAGGAGTTGACGCCGTACCAGCTGCGGCTGGCAGCGTTGATGTCCTTCTTGCCGGGGCCTACGTGGGCGATGATGTAATCGGCGCAGCCGCAGAGGAAGTTGATGATCTGCTTTTTGAAGTCCTCATCGCGGCAGATGTCCAGATAATACTCGCTGCCCAGAAGCACATACTTGCGGCACCACAGATCCCAGCTGTCAAATTCGCCTTCGCGGGCATAGCTGGATACGCGGCCGTCGGCTTCGGCAACGGTCATCATGTCGCGCATGGTCTCGGTCAAAACGGAGTAGAGCTCGTCATCGTGCGTGTAAGCGCAGATGAGCGCGCCGCCGCGCATCATCTTGCCCCAATATTCGCCGCGCCAGCCCTGATTGTCGGCGTCGGGCTGGTAACGGTATACATCTACAAATTTGGCCCACTGTGCACGGTCGCACAGCTGCTCCTTCTGAAGCCAGCGCGCAGCGCGGTCGGCCAGTCCTTCCAGCTTGATCATTTGGCGTCACCTCATATATATGTTGATGGTGGAATCACTACCCATAAGTATAGCATGTGCGGGGCCTAAAAGCAATCGAAACAAGCGCCAACGCGCGTTTCGTGCAGGAAACCAAGCCGCCTGCGCCGAAAACAGAATATGCGTTTTTATGCGCAATTTTGGATCAGTGATCAGGTGAAGTTATCATGTACGAAGTCATCGTCATCGGCGCGGGCCATGCGGGCTGCGAAGCAGCGCTTGCCACGGCACGCATGGGCGTGAATACGATGCTCATTACGCTGGATATCGGCAGCGTTGCCCTTATGCCCTGCAATCCCGCCATCGGCGGCACGGGCAAGGGCCATCTGGTGCGTGAGGTGGACGCGCTGGGCGGCGAGATGGGTTTGGCCATCGACCGCAATTTTCTGCAAAGCCGCATGCTCAACCGCGGCAAGGGCCCGGCGGTATACTCCCCCCGCGCCCAGTCCGACCGGATGGCCTATCGGGCCTATATGCGCAAGGTGCTGGAGCACTGTGACAATCTGGATCTGGCCCAGGGCGAATGCGGCGAGATCCTCACCGACCAAAACAGCGCTGTCTGCGGCGTGCGCATGGTGGGTGGAGGTCGTTACGACTGTAAAGCCGTAATCCTTGCCACCGGCACATTTTTGGGCGCAAAGACCTTCACCGGCGAGGTGGTGCGGCACATGGGCCCCGACGGAATGTACTCGGCCGATTTTCTCAGTGACTCACTGACTGCGCTGGGGTTGTCTCTCCGCCGCTTCAAGACGGGCACGCCTCCCCGCATCGACGGCAGGACGGTCGACTACTCCAAGATGACCCCACAGTACGGCGACGAGGACGAGGAGGGTTTCGTTTTCAAGACCGGCCATCAGCCCCTCCGCAACGAGCTGTGCTGCTATATG
>JAZKYW010000078.1:0-11289 GCA_045612325.1 Candidatus Limiplasma sp.
GTACAGCAGCCAAAATTGGGCTCCAGGCCAAAGAGATGGGCTTCTTCGTTGTTGGTGATGAACGGCTGCATGTCTTTTTCAAAGGGCGTGCAGCGGATCTGGTTGGACATCTGGTCGTACTGGTGCGTCCACATATCAGGCGAGATGGTCGCGGGCAGGGCGTTGTAAGCCAGCCGCTCCAACAGGTCGCTCCAGTAGCTTTCGCCCGTAAAGCGTAGCAGGTGCTCGTAAGAGTACATGGTTTCCACCACGCTGCAAAGCTCGGAGCCGTGAATGGGGCTTGTGCCCGACAGGCACTCATCCCCCGTAAAATGCCACGCAGCCATGCCGTGATCTCGCCAAAGCACTTCAACGGCCTGCCTGGCATTTTCGTGTACGGGGCAATCCTCCAAGTGTCCGATCATTGCCTCAGCCTTGAGCGCCATGGCAATGTTGACAACGTGGGTGATAAAGGTCCAATATCCCTTACGGTCGGGCGTTTCGTGCTGCCATTCCTGAAAGAAATAACGCCAGTTCATGCCCTGCATGCGCAGCTTGTGGGCCAGAGAAAGCAGCCAATCATTTTGCGGGCGCTTTTCGTACAGCCACAGAATGGGCACATAGCATTCAAACCAGCGCGCCTGCCCCCAGCCGAAAAGCGTGCAGTAGTTCAGCTGAGAGTTGAGCTGCCTGAGGGCTTTTTCCACAGCATCTTCAGCGCGCCTGTCGCCTGTAAAATCAGCATACATGGCCAGCACTTTGCAGATGAGAAATACGACCCATACATCGTAATGGATGCGGTCTTTCTTTTCGCACGGACAGATCCAGCCATCCTCCTGCTGCGCATCCATGATGTGATGGATGTAGCGTGATGCGCGGTTTTTCATATCCTCGTCATCAAGCAGCCAAGCCAGCGGGATGAAACCGTCCAGCCAGTAAGGCACGCGCTCCCATCCCTCGTGTTCTCCGCCGATCCACTTGCTGTCGCTCACATCAGGCCAGATGCGGTCCAATTGCCCTGCCAGACCGTTTGCCTGCAATTGCAATTGACGCCTGAGCCAGCCTTCGGGGCGTACTGCGTACGGAGGTACAAATGAAAATTTGCCGTAATTGATTTTTTTCACAACGACACTCTCCTTATACAGAAGAATAGCTGTTTTGATTATACCACAGGAAAGGGTGCTGATAGCAAATCAACCTCATCTTTGCGTAAAGATGAGGTTGATGATTGCTTAGCCCTTCACCGAACCGATCATAACGCCCTTGATGAAATACTTCTGCACAAAGGGATAGATGCACATGAGCGGGAAGGTGGCCACAACGATGACCACGTACTTGAGGGTGTTGGCCAGACTCTTCATCTGTTCCATCAGTTCGGGATCGTCCACCGCGCCGGCGGCGAAGGAACTGCTGATGAGGATCTCGCGCAGGAACAGCTGCAGAGGATAGAGGTCGCTGTCATTCAGGTACAGGAAAGCGTTGAAGTAAGCGTTCCAATGGTCTACCGCGTAGTACATGGCGATAACCGCGATGATGGTTTTGGACAGCGGCAGGATAAAGCTGAAGAAGTAGCGGAATACCGAGCAGCCGTCCAGCATGGCCGCCCCAGCGATGGATTCGGGAATGCTGGTCTGGATGAAAGTGCGGGTAATGATCATGTTGTAGATGCTGATCGCGCCGGGGATCAGAATGGCCCAGACGGAGTTGAGGAAGCCGATATCGCGCATCAGCATGTAGTGAGGAATCATACCGGCGTTGAACAGCATCGGAAAGAAGAACAGCAGGTTAAAAAACTTGCGTCCGCCAAACTGCTTCTGGCTGAGGGGATAAGCACAGATCAGCGTCATGGATACGTTGATCAGCGTGCCGACCAGCGTATAGAAGATGGTGTTGCGGTAGCCCAGCCAAACATGAGAGTAGTTCAGAATGGCCTTGTAGTTTTCCAGCGTAGGCTCAACGGGCAAGAACCACACGCGGCCGTCACGAACCGCCTTGGGGTTGGAGAAGGAGGATGCCACAACGTTCATCAACGGAACCAGAACGACCAGGGTCAGAATGCTGACCAGAGCAATGGCGAAGACATTGAACGCCTTATCGCCGGTCGTCATGCGGGAAACGCGCTTCAAGCGCTCGGATTTTGTTTCCATTACACTCATGCGTCTTTCCTCCTTTACCACAGACTGGTTTCCGACACACGGCGGGAAATGGTGTTGGTGATCACAATCAGCACAAGGTTCACCAGAGAGTTGAACAGGCCGATGGCGGTGGAATATGAGAAGTCGGTTTTACCGGTACCGGTACCGGACAGACCAACCTTATATACGTAGGTAGAGATCAGCTCGGAGTGGGCAAGGTTGAGGTTGTTCTGCATCAGGTAGGCCTTTTCAAAGCCAACACTCATGATGCTGCCAACGCCCATAATGAGCAGGATGATGATGGTAGGGGTGATGTGGGGAAAATCCACGTAGCGGATGCGCTGCACGCGGGATGCGCCGTCGATCTGAGCGGCTTCGTGCAGTTCGGAATCTACACCGGCGAGTGCGGCAATGTAGATGATGGCATTCCAGCCAAAGTTCTGCCATACGCCGCTCCACACATACATATGGCGGAATGTTTCCAGCTGACCGAACAGGTCTTTGGGGTATTCGCCCGTAAGCTGGAAAGAAGCAGTGCCGTAAATACCGGTGCGGCTGTTGAAGAGCTGGAACAGAATGCCGACCAGAACAACGGTAGAGATGAAATGGGGCAGGTTAACAATGGTCTGGGTGATCTTTTTGAAACGGGGGATCTCGATGGTGTTAAGGATCAGAGCAAAACAGATGGGGATGACATGAGCGGTCACAAGGCCGTACACGGAGAGGATCAGCGTATTGCCTACAACGCGCTCAAACTGGTAGGACGAGAGGAATTTTTCAAAATTCTTCAAACCCACCCAGGGGCTGCTCCAGATACCTGCACGCGCCTGGTATTTGCGGAATGCCAGCTGCACGCCAAGCATCGGATAGTAGGTAAAAATCAGAATGTAAGCTACCGGAAGGATCAGGAACACATAATACTGCCAATCCCTTGCCAGTGCTTTGCGAATTTTCTTCAAATTCATGCTATTCCTCCATAGAGAAGGGAAACGCCCGTGAAAAGCTTCACGGGCGTCCCCCACTTTCGTGTAGGTTCAATCCCTTAACAGGAATGATTACTTGTACATACGGTCGTAGACAGACTGCAGAACCTCACGGTACTCATCGATGCCGATGGCCTTCAGTTCTTCCTGGAAAGCATCCCAGCCAGCGTCGATGTCGACGGTGCCGGTCAGGAAGGAAGCGGTCATTTCGTCCACGTAGCTCTTCAGGGTAGCGGCGGTCTCGCCAACGATCTCAGCTTCTTCTTCGGTGAAGATCAGCTTGGGAATGTTCTCTTCGGGGTTGTAGCCGCCTTCCTGATACAGGGTGGCGCCTTCGTTGTCCATGGTGCCATGGTCGACCTTGCCGGAGGGATCAACGGCCCAGCCGCAGACGATGCCGTAGTGACGTACGAAGGGACCGACCTGACGCCAGGACTCGTTGGTCACAGCGCTGCCGCCCCACCAGTCGCCGTCGTGGTAGGTTACGATGGACAGGGGGAAGCCGGCAACGGTGGGAGCGTACTTCTCGTCAGCACCCTCCAGGTTGGCGCAATAATCCCACTCCTGGCCTTCGAGGCCCCAGCGCTGGGAGATGCCGATGTATTCGCTGCTCATCAGGTCGCCCAGACGGAAGGCAGCTTCGGGGTTCTTACAGTTGGCGGTAACGACCATGCGGATGTTGGCAACGGACTCAACAAAGGAAGCGAACTGGTAGTTGTCCTTGGTGTCCTTCAGAGGAGGCATGATCTTGTAGTCGATATCGCGGCCGTTCTGCTCGGTGGCACCCAGAGAGGTGAACCAGATCTGCATGAACATCAGGCGCTCTTCGGTGTTGGTCAGGTTCTCGAACTGAACGTTGTCCATGGTCAGGGTCTCGGGCATGATGAGGCCTTCATCGAAGCACTTCTTCATCCACTTGAGGCCTTCCTTCCAGTCCTCAGTGGCGTAAGCCAGATCCAGCACGCCGTTCTCAACGAAACGGTAGTTGGCATCGCCGGCGTAAACGAAGGCGTTCATCAGATAGTTGAACCAGTTGTTGTAGCTGGTGGTGGGGTTGAAGGTACCGGCAATACCGATTTCGTCAGCCTTGCCGTTGCCGTTGAGGTCGGTGTTCTTAACAGCCTTCAGAACTTCGTACAGTTCGTCGGGAGTGGTGGGCAGTTCCATGCCCAGATCAGCCAGCCACTTCTGAGAGTACCAGGCCTTGTCGGGGTTCTCGTTGGTGTAGGACTGGTTCAGGGTCGCTACGCCGTAGATGTTGCCGTCAGGAGAGGTGATCTGCTGAGGATAGTTGGTGCCGCAGCGCTCGATGGCCTTGTTGATGTTCACGGCCAGTTCGGGGTTGTTGTAGTACTCGGTCAGGGGCAGGATAGCGCCGGCCTGAGCCCACTCCCAAACATAGTCGTCCAGGTTGGCCTGGGTGAGGATGACGTCGGGCAGGTCTTCGATGTTGCCAACGCTCAGGGCCATGTTGATCTTGGTCATGTAGTCGTCAGCGGAGGGGAAAGCTTCGAACTCCAGTTCAAAGTTGCCCTGCTCCTCCAGCCAGTTGGTCATCAGGTTGGTGTTCCAGTCTTCGATGCGAAGGCTGTCCAGCACCCACAGCTTGAGGGTAACCTTTTCTTCGGCGGCGGCGAAGCTCACGCAGCCAAGGGTCAGCATGAGGGCCAGAACCAGCGCCAGAATCTTCTTCATAGTGTTCCAGTCTCCTTTTGTCTGTATTTCCTCACTCCGGCAGGCCGGCGAACCGGCTTTGCGGTGTGAAGCTTGTTGAGATGACTATAATATGAAAAGCACAGTAAAACCATTGGAAATTAGAAAAAACAGATGCTTTTTTGGCCGTTTTTGACGGTTTTTTCTTATTTCCAGTGTTTTTTTGTTTTCGTTCTGCACTTTTCACGCGCTCAGGAAATCTTGTTTTTATGGTTTTTTGCATGTATAATAAAGATACGTATTCATATACAGGCGGTTAGCTCCCGCCTTTCTTTATGTTGTTTGCAAAGGAGGGCCTGCATGCACAGGAAAAGCCATTCGTTTGACAAACAGCATCAGCGCCGTTTGGCAACCTATCTGATGCTGTTTGCGCTGCTGCTGAATATCACCTATATTCCGTGCTACTACTATACCCGCAGCGTGACCCGCGACAATGTGCTCGCACGTCATACCCAGCGGCTGGAGAGCGGCGTTGCCCAGCTCAGTCAGGCTGTGGAATCCATCAGCTTTCTGGATTCGCTCTTAAAGGGGGATACTCATTACGCCACGCTCGTGCGCCGTCCGGACGACCTGATCTATACGGATGTGAGCGCCCTGAGAGAAAGCACGCGCACCTATATCGCGCCCTATCCTTTTGTGGCGGACGCAGGGCTGTCCCTTGGTGATAAGATCCTTTTTACGCAGACGCGCCAGTATTATCAGCGCGAACTGCTGGAAGTGGAGCAGTACTTCAAGTATCTGGATATGGATAACGCTGCGTTCGTGGATCAGTTTTCAGGCGCGGTGTGCGTGCTGCCCTCCGCCTCCTTTTGGAGCCACGATCATCTGGAATACGAAGCGTTTACCGTTGCGTGGCGCTGGTCCAGAGACAAGGACGTCTATTTCTTCGTCAACTTTCCCATCCGGCAGATCTTTGCCCAGCTGGCGGAGAACGCGGTGGTGGAGCAGGGAGCCCTGACCATCTCTACCGGCAAAAATATCATTGCTTCCTATAATACTTCCACCACGCGCCCCGAAAGCGGCGACGGCGTTCTGCAGGCGCAGCTGCGTTCGCTCAACATCTCCTTTGAACTGCGCATTCCCGAAGCGCTGATCGAAGCCGACCTGGTTGGCATGCAGAAGCTGGCGGGCGTTTTTGTCGGTATCATGCTGTTTGCGTCGGTCATCTGGGTCATTGCCTGCACGCACCGCGCCACCAAGCCGCTGGATCCACTTTTGAAATCGCTGGCCAATTCCCGCGTGCTCAACAGCAGTGCGGACGAGCCCGAAGACAAAGCCTACGCCCTTGCGCGCAGCATAGCGCAGCTCGATTCCCGCATCGAATCCTACGAGGATATCATTCAGACACAGCAGCAGCACCTGCGCACTCACACGCTGGAAAAGGCGCTGTACCGCGGCATGTTCAGTCAGGAGGAGACGGAAGCCTTCCGCGAGGCTTATCCCACCTTCCCCGAGCGCTGGCGGTTGGCGCATATTCAGTATACCTTGTCCGAGACCAGCGCGGAAGCGGAAAAACTTACCTTCCTCTTTATGCAGTATATGAGCCAGCACCTGCCTCAGGGCCTGATGCTGGCCACCGGTGCGGACTCCATGGTGGTCATTCTGAACGCCGAAGCGAATCCGCGCGCTACGCTTGAACAGCTTCGTCAGGCGATGGAAAACGACTATCATTTGCTGTTCAGCTTTGTTCTTTCTTCCGTTTATGAGGATCCGCAATGGCTTTCCGCAGCCTACCAGCAGGTGGAATATGAATCCGGCGCAGTGCTGGATCCTGGTCTTGCTACGCAGCAACAGCAAATGCCGCTTACCTATCAGCAGGTACAAAACATGTATGTTGCGCTCTCGTGCGGCAACGAGACGATCTCGCTGGAAACGCTCAGCGAATGCGCACAGTCCATCCGGAAGAACATGGACTATGTGCTTTCCAAGTGCGCCTACCGCATGATCGCCAATATGCTGGTTATGGTCAAGCTGGAATCCTCGTGCGATCTGTCGGATGCGGTTATTCCGCCTTACAATCAGGAGGATTTGATCAGCCTGTTTGAAGAAAAACTGCCGCAGTGCTTCCTGACCATCTGTCAGCGCGTGAGCAATCAACGCATGACGCTTTCGCAGGATCTGATCAACGGTATGCTTACGTATATTCACGAAAATCTGGGCGATCCGTCGCTGAGCATTACCACGCTTACCGAAAAATTTAAAATTTCCGCGCCTACGCTGCAGAAACGTCTGCGCGCAGCCGTCGGCCAAACGTTCTCGGCCTATGTGGAAACCGCGCGAATGAACCAGGCTCGTCAGGAACTGATGGAAACCGACCGCACTGTGCAGGAAATTTCCGAAAGCTGCGGCTACACATCGCCCAATTCTTTCTACAAGGCATATAAGCGCTGCTTTGGCGAAGCGCCGCTGGACATTCGCAAAAAAGGATAATCAGAAAGGAAAACCTAACCCATGCGTGTTCTGATTGAAGATATTCAGGTGTTTCTCACCGCACCGGACGGACAGAATCTGGTTGTGGTCAAGGTGCTTACCAATCAGCCCGGTCTGTACGGTCTTGGCTGTGGAACGCAGGCATACCGTGCTACCGCTGTACGCGAAGTGATCCTGCACGATCTCAAACCTATTCTCATCGGCCGCGACGTATCCCGCGTTGAGGATTTGTGGCAGCTGATGAATGTAAACGGCTATTGGCGGCAAGGTCCCATCAACAACAATGCCGTCTCCGGCATCGACATGGCGCTGTGGGATATCAAGGCCAAGATGGCCGGCATGCCTCTTTACGACCTGCTGGGCGGCAAATGCCGCGAGCAGGTAACCGCTTATCTGCACTGCAATGCGGCCACCACTGAGGAAGTGATTGTCAAAACCGAAAAGGCCATCGCCAGCGGCTGCCGCAACCTGCGTGTTGCCTATACCGCCTATGACGGCCCCGGCGGCGACGGCGGCTACATCTGCCTGCAAACGACCGGCAAAACCTATGATCCCAAACGGCATATGAAAAGCATTGTGCAGCTTTTGCAAACCCTACGCGACAAGTACGGTGACGCCGTTGAACTGATGACTGATACGCACCAGCGTCTTGATCCGGTGGATGCCATCACGCTTGCCAAAGAACTGGAACCGCTGAATCTGCTGTTCATGGAAGACCCGCTGCCACTGGAGCAAATCGGCTGGCTGCCCCGCCTGCGCGAGGGATGCAAAACCCCTGTCGCCTTTGGCGAAAACCTGAGCAACCCGGCCGATACCTACGCTCTGATTACGAACCGCTGGATTGATTACATCCGATGTCACCTCAGCGATATCGGCGGTCTGACACCTGCACGCAAAATCGCGCATCTGGCCGAAGCATACGGCGTACGTACTTCATGGCATGCGCCTCTGGATATGACGCCCATTGCCATGGCAGTTCAGACACATCTGGATTATGCATCTCCCAACTTTGGAGTGCAGGAATTCTACTCCGCCAGCGAAGCTTCCTACGCCATCTTCCCCGGCGCTCCCGTTTACCGCGACGGCGCGATCTGGCTGAATGAAGTGCCCGGTCATGGCGTTGATTTCAACGCAAAGGAAGCAGCGAACTTCCCGCCGCACGACCGTCCCACCGTGTGGACCGAAATGCGCCTGCCGGACGGTACGCTTCATACGCCGTAAGCTATGAAACTCATGCTAACATTCTTAAAAGAGCCAACAAATCGAAAACGCCAGCAGTTCGCTGGCGTTTTTTTATGCCGTTGTGAAGAAAATTATCGGGGACACGAGAATGGACGAAACACAGCGTGATTAACGGATAAACAATATTGAATGTGACATTTGTCCGCATTTGTAACCATATCTTGACAAATGTGAGATTTTATGATATAATACATCCATCAGTGAACGGAATAACTTCTCATCAAGCATTTTCTTCATTGACGAAATCAAAATCAAATACTAAAAGGAGGCGAGAGCCTATGGGTCTACCCGAGGCCGATCTATTTGCGTTCAGCATAAACGCAAACACTATTCCCAATTATCTTTCTCACTTTTTAGCAGGCAACTTTAACCGTGCTTTATATCTCATGAAGGGGGGCTTCTGAGATGGCAAATTACCGACAAGGGCCCAGGCTAATCCACGAGGGTTCCAAATCAGAAGGTCTCTTCTACCAGCTGCCACAAAGCATGGTAGCTAATATCTTCCAGAATTTTGACGGCAAAAATGGTAATCAAATCAAGTTGCTGATTGTGCTGCTTGGCAACAAAGGTGATGGTACATTCCGTCTTACCGAAGCGTGGATCATGCAGCAGACCGGCATGACCAAATCCAACTATCATCGCACAATGGACGCCTTGGAAGAGAAGGGCTATGTCACCAGAGAAAATGGAAAGGTCATATTGAACCTTCCATTACTCACGGAAGCTCATCATGAGGACAAAGAGGGTACTCACCAAGATTGCAAAAGTACTCATGACGATGAAAAAGTCGCTCATGATGATGACTATAATATAAAAATAATAAATAATAATAATAATAATGAAAAATCTGTGGATGATCAAAAACAAATGATCAGGGAACTTTTAGGCTGTGTGCATATTGATTACGCTCCTAATACCCATAAGGCGATGACAGATATTATTGGCGAAGAACCTCAAGCCCATGTTCTTGCTGAACTCATTGTCAACAACCTTACCGCTTTGAAGAAAGCTGCAAATAAGCCCCAATCCTACAGATATGGCATCTTGGCCAAGCAGCTGAAAGCGGAATATCACACCTTAAAAAAACAAGCTTCTGCCAAAGCTCCGCTCGAGGATACCGCAGACAGCGACGATCCGCTGGATCTTGATGAACTTCTGGACGATCTCTTCTCAGGCGATGATTTATGATAGCAGAGAACGGAAAGTCCATTTTGAACCTACCACTAATGGAATGGAGAGGTCATTTTGAACTGACCATAATGGTTGGGTCATTATGAACCTTCCATTTTTGAGGAGACACTCACAACAAACCTGATGAGTAGACTGGCGGGGAAATTACCTTTGGCCACCATCTGCTACGCGAAGCCTGCAGCTTCTGCTCGCACCTGCGCCCCAAAGGTATCCCCGCTCCCCCTTACCAAAACGCGCAGTTTATGTTACACGGGTTTCATCACCCTCTTTAATTACATAAAAAATAAGCACCCCTCATAACTGAAGGGTGCTTTTTCAAAGTCATGGTCTTTCCATTTCGTAGCTATATGAACTTTTTTCATTGCCATTTGGCGTACAAAATGGCGTATTTGGCGTAATTTTCGACTTCCAAAAGTCCTCAAACCCTTACGCCATAAGCCTATCTTAGTCCACGGGCTTCATGGTGGGGAACAGCAGTACGTCGCGGATGGAGGCATTGTCGGTCATGAGCATGACCATACGGTCGATGCCGATGCCCAGGCCGCCTGTGGGAGGCATGCCGTACTCGAGGGCGTTGACATAGTCCTCGTCCACCTGAGCGGTCAGGATGCCCTGAGCGTGGCGCTGCTTGACCTGCTCCTCAAAACGCTTGCGCTGGTCGATGGGGTCGTTGAGCTCGGAGAAAGCATTGCCGAACTCGTGACCGTTGATGAAGAACTCGAAGCGCTCGGTGAGGTCGGGATTGGAGGGCTTGCGCTTGGCAAGGGGAGAAATGTCAACGGGATAGTCGGTGATGAAGGTGGGCTGGATGAGGGTAGCCTCGACATACTCATCGAACAGAGCGGAGAGGCAGTCGCCGCGCTTGGCGTCCTTCTCGCAGTGCACGTCCATCTTCTTGAGGCACTCGCGGGCCTCTTCGTCGGTCTTCCAGTCGGCGTAGTCCACGCCGCAGGCATCCTTAACGGCCTGAGCCATGGTGATGCGCTTCCAGGGAGCCTTCATCTCGATCATGTTGCCCTGATAGGGGATGCAGGTGGAGCCGCAAACCTTGAGGGCGACCTCGGAGTACATTTCCTCAACCAGGTTCATCATGTCGTTGTAATCGGCATAGGCCTGATACACTTCCATGCTGGTGAACTCGGGGTTGTGGGTGGCGTCCATGCCTTCGTTGCGGAAGATGCGGCCCAGCTCGTACACACGGTCGAAGCCGCCGACGATCAGACGCTTGAGGCACAGCTCGGTCTCGATACGCAGGAACATATCGATATCCAAAGCGTTGTGGTGGGTCTTGAAGGTGCGGGCAGCCGCGCCGATCTCGAGGGTGTGCAGAACGGGGGTGTCCACTTCCAGGAAGCCGTGGTTGTCCAGATAGGAGCGCACGGCGTTGATGATCTGGCTGCGCTTGCGGAAGGTGTCGCGCACCTCAGGATTGACGATCATGTCCACATAGCGCTGACGGTAACGCAGATCCATGTCCTTGAGACCGTGGAACTTTTCGGGCAGCACCTTCAGGCTCTTGGACAGCAGGGTCAGCTCGCTGGCATGCACGCTGATGGCGCCGGTCTTGGTGCGGAACACAATACCCTTGACGCCGATCACGTCGCCGATGTCCATTT
>JAZKYW010000079.1:0-11395 GCA_045612325.1 Candidatus Limiplasma sp.
ACCAGCGTCATGATGGAAGCAGCCGTAACGACCTTGGTCATGGAGAACATACGCATGATGGCGCCGCGGCCAAAGGGAGCGGGCTTGTTGATATCCAAACGGCCTGCGCCGCCGAAAAAGACTTCCTTGCCATCCTTGTAAACCAGAACAGATGTACCGGCAGCCGCGCCGGTCTCCACAAAACGATCCAGAACCTTTTGAAGCATGTTGTTTTTTCCTCCTGTGCAACGGGGTGTGCGGATAAAACTATTATAGTCCTTTGCGCGGTGCTTTTCAATCCCTCAAAAATGACCGTTTAAGCGGTCGCGTATCATTTCGATGGCGTGCTTTTCCACGCGGGATACATAGCTGCGCGATATGCCGAGCATATCGGCAATTTCATGCTGCGGGTGGATGACGCCATCCTCCAGTCCGTAGCGCAGTTCAAGCACCTTGCGTTCACGCAGCGGCAGAAGGGGCAAGGCCTGCTGCACCATATCGAGGGTCACGCGCCTGCGTACTTCATCCTCCACCAGGTCGGGCGGAGTGCCCAGAAGGTCCGAAAAAGTGACAGCATTGCCATCGCTGTCCGTGCCAAGCGGTTCATCAAGGCTCACATCATTCTGCTGCTTGCGGCTGTGACGCAGGGACATCAGTATCTCATTTTCGATGCAGCGTGCCGCATAGGTGCTCAGTGACGTGCCTGCGTCGGGGTCGTAGCTGCGCACGGCTTTGATCAATCCGATGGCGCCGATGGAGATCAGGTCGTCAAAGGTGCAGCCGGGCACCTTGTATTTGCGGGCAATGTGTACGATGAGCCGCATGTTGCGCTCGATCAGCTCCTGACGCGCATCGCCGTCGCCTTCGCGCATGCGCGCCAGTGCCTCGCGCTCCTCATCCGGGGTCATGGGCTTTTGAAAGCTCTGGCGCCCGGAAATATAGCCCATCAGAAACAGGCAATCCTTGATGATCCAAAACAGAAAACTTGATATCAATTCGCATCCCTCCTGCGGGAAGGATATGCTTGCAGATGCAAAATTACGTTCCCGGCGTTCTTGTGTGCAGGATAGGGGTATGATAGAATAGGCAAAGAAATTCGATAAACTTGAATTTGACGAGGTGTAGTATGGCAAGAGCAAAGTATCAAGTGTTAGTAATCCCGTACAAAAAGAACGATGATGGTATTCTATACTGTATCTTTAAAAGAAGCGATATGGATAACTGCTGGCAATTTGTTGCAGGCGGTGGAGAAGATGAAGATAAAACGCCTCTTGTATCGGCACAAAGAGAAGCCTTTGAGGAGGCTGGCATATCTTCCCTTTTACACTTTACTGAATTGGATACCAAATGTAGTATTGCTACAGAGTGTTTCAAGAATGCCCGAGTGATTTGGGGAGAGACTTGTCTTGTTATCCCTGAGTATTGTTTCGCTGTTGAGATGAAATGTGAGGATATTTCTATCTCACAGGAGCATGGTTGTTTTGAATGGGTGGATTATTCCACCGCAAAAGAAAGGCTGAGATACGACAGCAACAAGGTCGCGCTGTGGGAACTCGATAACAAGATCAGACTCAATATTATTGACTGACAATTTCCAATTTGTTTGGTTGATAAACGTTTCGACCCGCTGCAATTGCAACAAAAACCTCCCTGTGAGATTTTCTCACAGGGAGGTTTAACTGTTTTGGGAATTACAGTACCTGTGCCACTTCGGTGCACATGAGCAGGAACGCGCCTGCGCCGTGCAGGTCATTGACGCTGGTGGGACGGGCATAATAGTGTGCCAGGTCGCCAACGCCGGTGCCCACGCAGATGTTGCCGATGAGGATGCCGTTTTCATCGTATTCCATGCGGGCGGTAACGCCTTCATAACCCTTGCGGGCTACTTCGAGGTACTTTTCATCCATCAGACCCATGCGTACAGCGCGGCAGATAGCAGCGGTGTAGAGGCAGGTGCAGGAGCTTTCCAGCCAGTTCTTGGGATCATAGCCCTTATCGACCACCTGATACCACAGGCCGGTCTTTTCATCCTGATAGGGGATGAGCGCCTTGAGCAGATCCACCGTGATGCGGATGAGCTCCTTGCGGCCGGGATGATCTTCGGGGAAGAAGGCCAGATCTTCCAGCAGCGCAACAGGCACCCAGCCCATGGCGCGGCCCCAGAACTCGGGAGAACGACCGGTTTCCTTGTTGGCCCAATCGATCTGACGCTCGTAATCGAACGCGTGATACAAAAGACCGGTCTTTTCGTCGCGGGTGTTCTTTTCCATCAGCACGGCCTGCTTGGTGACCAGGTCAAAGAAGGCAGGCTTGTCAAAGGTCTTGGCGTACTGGGCGCAGTAGGGGCCGGACATGTACAGGCAATCCAGCCACATCTGGTTGCGGTACCAGGCCTTGTGCCAGTAGCCGCCTTCGGGCGTGGTGGGGGCATGCTCCATGAAGTAGGCGATGGTATCCATAGCTACCTTGTAGCGGGGGTCGCCGGTGCGCTCGTACAGGGGGAAGAGGTGGATGCCGGGCTGCAGGTCGTCAAATGCACCGGGGTTGAAGCCCAGCAGGTTGCCAACGGGGTCCAGATGCTTATCCACCCAGCGCTTCATGAAATCGAAGTAATTCTCATCCTTGGTGAGCAGATAAGTGCGGTACATGCCGGAGAGGAACACGCCCTGATGGTAGTGGAACTGACCGATGGGCGGCAGCTTTTCGGCCTCAAACTTGCGCATCATGGTATCACAGGCAAGGGTTGCAAAGCCCAGGGGGCTGGAAGGCTTCTGGTACATGGGGGAACGACCTCCTTTATTTGTACGGTACAGAAATGGTTACTGTCATTATACCGCAAATCAGGGGGGATGGCAATTGGTTTATTCATCGATATGTTCGCTGAGGATGTGCAGAAGCCGGGACACGTTGGTCGAATCAGCCGGTCCCTGCTGGGTCAGACTCATCAACTTTGGTTTAAGCATAAAGCACAGTAAGCCAAATAGCAAGCGAAGCAAAGTTGAATGCGGGATGCAACCGACAGTTGCATAAGGGGTTCGGAAAAGCAAAGCAATTTTCCTGCCGATTGGAGAAAAGGATGTCTTAAACAGTATAAAAAAGAAAGTTTTCTCAAAAGTCGCTCTTTTGCCGTTGCTGGGTTTGTGTTATGCTTTGAGTACTGTGAAACAGGAGGACATATTTCATGAGCATACCGTTTCCGTCAGCGCTCATACGTTATGAAAGGCTCAGGCGCAACTGGAGCCAGGAAGGCTTGTGCGACGGCATTTGCGCGGTGAGTTACCTAAGCAAAATAGAGCAGGGAAAGGCAGAGCCGAGCGAGGAAATCCTGACCGCGCTGATGAAACGGCTGGAGCTGGAATGGCACGACGGTGCAGCGGCGCGTGAAGCCAAGGTGCTGCTGGATGAATGGCTGGAAGCGCACTTTTCATTGAATGAAAAACGTCAGGAGCAGCTGTTTGCACGTTTGAACGAGAGGCGCAGCATTTATCTGAACGGTCCGCATATGCTGGATATGCTGCTTGCGGAAAAGCTGCTCGGAAATGAGGGTGCTGAAAAGGCTGACCTTTCGATGTTCGAAGAGTGCTTTACACGCGAGCAGCGCGCACTGTGGCTGATGGCGCAGAAACGATATGACGAGGCCATTCTGCTTATGCCAAACGCTTATGCCTATCTTGGCAGCGGGTATATGGCATACTTCCGCGGCGAGTATACACAGGCAGTGGAAAGGCTTTTGCAAACCTGCACTTTGGCGGCGGAGGAAGGCCGTGCACGGGTGCTGATGTTTGCGCGCATGCTGCTGGGCAATTGCTACAGCGACCAGCAAAATCATGACGCCATGAACAGGCATTATCAGGCGGCACTGAGGCTTGGAACGGACCTTGGGGATGAAGGGATCAAGGAAGGCGTTCGCTACAATATGATCGCCACGCAGGTGCAAATGGGCATGTATGAGCAGGCGTATCAAAGCGCAGCGGATGTGCAAACGGAGAATCCCATGCTGCTGCATAAGCTGGCGATTTGTCAGGAACAGCTTGGCATGAAGGAACAGGCATTGCAGACGCTCGCACGGGTGGATGCGCTGATTGGCGATAGTACGGATGAGTGCGACCTTTGGGCTGTACGTATGTGCAGCGTGGTACGCTATCGGCTGGAGCATCCGAACTATCTGCAGGATGACAGCTACGGCGAAATGCTGTTGTCCATGTACAGGGATATGCAAAAAGAACTGGCTAACGGCTATGCGCTGTTCCACCGCCGCTGGGTGGAAGAGTGGTATGTAGCCAACCGCCAGTACAAACAGGCCTATGAACTGAAAAAGGCATGATTTCCTGTTGGATAAATAGAAAAGCCTTTCAGACGGTCGTTTTGGGAAATGTTTCTCAAAACAACCGTCTTTTGTTTCGTTTAGAAAAATGCTATGATGACGGTATCAACCCAAGGAGGCAAAAGCTGTGAAGAAGAAACTATGGACAAGGGATTATACATTGTTTATCGTCGCCACCGTTATGGGCTCGGTAGGCGCGGTGGCGTCAGGGTTTGCGCTCTCGTTTCTGGTGTTTGACGAGACAGGCAGCACGCTGGCGGCGGCTTTTATGCTTGCTATGCAGCTGGTACCCATGTTTATTGTGCCGCTGGTGGCGGCGCCCATTCTGGACCGTTATCCCCGCAAACCGTTTCTGGTGGCGGGCGATGCTGTCAACGGTCTGATGTACGGCGCAGCGGGCCTGTTTTTGATGTTCTGTGACTTTCATTACGTGGGATATCTGGCGTTTTCGCTGCTGCTGAGCATCCTTGGTACGTTTGACAGCATGGCTTACAATGCGCTCTATCCCAATCTCATCCCCGAAGGCTGCGAGCAGAAAGGCTATGCAGTGAGCGGCACGCTCTATCCCATGATCACCGTTATCATGACGCCTGTTGCTGCCGTTTTGTATGAAGCCGTAGGTGTGGGTGTGGTGCTTTTGTTTCAGGGCGTAATGTCCATTGGGGCAGCCATCACCGAAAGCTTTGTGAAGGCTGAGGAGAGCGACCGAAGCAATGGCGAAAAGTTCTCCTTCAAAATGTGGTGGAACGATATTCGCGCGGCTGTTCAGTACCTGCGCAAAGAGGAAGGTTTGCAGGCCATTTACAACTACATGTCTGTGACCAACGCCGTTGGCAATGGCTACGGACCGCTGCTGGTAGCGTTCTTCCGCACAGCGCCGGGGTTCAGTGTGGTGATGTACTCCGCTTTCTCGGTCGCGGAATTTCTGGGCCGCACCTTGGGCGGATTGCTCCACTACCGTGTGGAAATTCCGCGCAAAAAACGGTTTGGCTTCGCGGTGTTTGTGTATCAAATGTACAATGTGATGGATGCCATCCTTTTGTGGATTCCGTATCCTTTCATGCTGGTCAACCGTGCCGTATGCGGTTTTCTCGGAGTCAACAGCGCAGCGCTGCGCTCTGCTGCGGTGCAGCGGTATATCCCGGACGAACACCGGGCTAAGCTGAATGCTTTTCTGGATATGCAGTGCGCGCTGCTTTGCTCTGTATTCACTCTGATTTTGGGCGTGCTGGGCGAATTGATGGATTACCGCCTGTGCATCACGGTAAGTGCGGTATTCGTGTTCGTGGTTTGCGTGCTTACCATTTGGCGCAAGCGCAGCCATGTGCGCCATATCTATCAGCGCGAGTGGGAACAGCAGGAAACGGCGGAGGAATAATCCTCGCTTCTTTGGGACAACCTACCCTGCGGAGGTGATTGGAATGAGTCCCAAAGAACTCATGTACATCGAAGACGCCCTCAGCCACGAGCAGTTTATGGCTGCACAGTGCCAGCAGGCCGCACAGGCGCTGCAGAATCCGCAGCTGCGCCAGTATGTGACCGACCTTGCCGCCAAGCACAATCAGCTTTTCCAAAAGCTGTATCAGCTGGTTTGAGCGTAAGGAGGGCAATGAGATGAACGACCAGAAAATTATGGAAAACCTGCTGCTGACTACCAAGGGCGCATGCGACCTGTACCTGCACGGCGCCATCGAATCCGCCACGCAGAATGTGAATGCGGCCTTTGATAACGCGCTGGACCAGAGCCTGTGCATGCAGGATGGCATCTATCAGCAGATGGCGGCGCAGGGCTGGTACCCTGCCGAGCAAGCCACCCAGCAGCAGCTGGACAAAGTGCGCAACAAGTTTTGCAATCAGCAGTAAAATCCAAAAAGAACAGCCGTTTCGGCTGTTCTTTTTTCTTACCACAATTTCTCCAGCGTTACGTTGCGGAAGAAGTGCATGACGATCTCCTCGGCGGTTTTGCCCTGCTGCGCCATGCCGTATGCGCCCCATTGGCTCATGCCTACGCCGTGTCCGTAGCCTTTGCCGCTCATGTATACGGTGCTGTTGCGCACGGAAAGGCTGCTCAGCAGGGTGGAGCGCATCTCGGTGCTGCCAAGGGCGATGCGCAAATCGGCGGCGTCCACACTTTTTCCGTCAATGAGGATGGTGGCGGCACGTCCGCTGTCGCCGCGCTCGCCGACGGAAATGGCGGTGCCATCGCTCAGAGGGATATCCACCCCAAGCTTTGCAAGGGCGGTTTCAAGGGTTTCCAGCGGAAAAGAGGCCGACCATCGCTGCGCCTCATGAAGCGACTGTGAATCCGCCTCGTCCGCGGCAGTTTCGGGCTCCTGTCCCGAGGTACATTGCGTGTAGGCAGGCTCTGCCTCATTCCAGCCAAGACCTACGGTGGCTAAGTCGGTCGCACCGCCGCTGTGGGCGTGAAACCATGCATAGGGCAGCTCGCCTTCGCAGGAAAGGACAAGACCGCGCGTTTCGTTTACCGCCTGAAGGATGCGGTCATCCACATCGGCGGCGGAGTAAGCCTGCGCCTCCTCGATATCGGTGGAGATATCCGCATCGGGGTATTTGCTTTCTTTCTCCTGCACAAATTTCAGCACGAAGGTGCGGGCAAGAATGGCCTGCGCCTTCAGGGCTTCCATGGGCCATGTGTTTTTCATCTCGCCCGCAAGCACGCCCGCTATGTAGTTTTCAATCTCCATGGTCTGTACGGCTTGCTCATCAACCACGTATACGCGCAGCTGAGGCTCGCCTTTTTTGTTGAGGGGCAGCTTTTCCTTGGGCCAGTTGACGCCCTCGGCGCGCACTTGCGTCCTGAGCGGCGTGGTTTTGGGGATGGGGGCGCTCTGCGCGCTGCACGAGCAGGCAGCAAGCGATGCGCTGCAGGCCAGCAAAAGAAAGACTGCGCTTATTTTTTTGAACATATGAAAAACCCTCCTTACACAGGCAGTATGCCCGCAAAGGAGGGTTCTTGTGTTGGAAAGTCATTCCTGAGGCAGGTAGACGGTCATGTCGGTACCGCTGTCCTGCACCAGTACGGTATCAGGCTTTTTGAGCATCAGCGCAAAAACGAACAGGTCGCCCGCTGCGCCGCTGATGTTGGTGATTTGGATGAACCATACCACCCAAAACCATTCGGCGGGAATCAGCAGCTGAAGCACAGCCAGCACTACCGTCCAAGTGGCCACCGGAGCGATGGCGATGACAAGATAGGGCTTTTTGGCAAAGTACATGTCGCTGCCTGCGTAAGCATAGGTGAAGGAAAAGCCGAAGCGCGGCTTTTTGCGGCTGTAATGCCACATGAATACGCCGTGCACAGCCTCATGACCTACGATGTAGGCAGCAGCACTAAGGCAGATGACCAGACATTTGAGCAGGGAAGCATTCGAACTGAAGTTGAAAATGTTCTTTGCGCCTTCCGGCTGAATGAGCACGCCCAGGGCGATCAGCAGAGCCGTCAGCACAATGGCAATGCCGTTGACGATCAGCATCTGCTTTTTGTTTTTGACCAGGTCGATCTTTTCCGCTTCAGCGTAGCCCTCAGGAAGGGTCTCTTTTGCATAAAGCTCGTTCATTTTTTTAACCCCGTTTCGTAGCCGTGTTTCTGACTGGTGCCATCCTGACGGGCGTGATTTTCCTTGTTTTTGCCAACGTAAACGTTGTACAGGTCATCCGCCGTCATGCCTGCTTCCAGACACATGCTGATGAAGAAGTGCAGGATGTCGCTCAGCTCTTCGTGCAGGGATTCCTTGTTCAGCTCATGGGGATTCTTCCACCATTTGAAGTTCACTTCATCCAGCAGTTCGGCCAGTTCGCTGATCATGGCAAGGGTCTGCTTCTGGATCCATTCTTCGGTGGTGAAGTTCAGGTTGCGCTCTACGCGCAGCTTGTCCTGAAAGCCTTTTTGCAGTTCAAAAATGTGCTCCAGCTTATCCATTCAGACCGCCTCCGATGTAAGAAAGGTATTTGTCCGCATCGCGGCCCACAATGGCTGCGCTGGGTTTGCTGAGCAGAATGCGGTTGGCAACGGCCATCACGCTGTCCATGGTAACGGCGTCGATTTTGGCGATGGTCTCCTCGGGTGTGCGGGTGCGGTTGTACAAAAGCATGCCGCGGCCGAGGCTCTGCATGCGGCTGGAACTGCTTTCCAGACCCAGCAGATAACCGCCGCGCAGCTGGGCTTTGGCGCTCCTGAATTCCTTTTCGGTCATGCCGTCGCGAAGGAATAGGGCCATCTGCCCCTGAATCTCCTTGAGCACGGTCTCGCCGTTTTCGGGATTGGTGCCTGCGTACAGGTTAAAGCTGCCGACGCCGCGGTAGGAGCTGGGGTAGGTGTACACGCTGTAAGCCATGCCCAGTTCTTCGCGGATGCGCTGGAACAAACGGCTGCTCATGCCGCCGCCGAGGGCGTTGTTGAAAACGCTCAGCGGGTAGATATCGTCGTTGTTGCTTTCCACGCCGGGGAAACCCATGCAGATGTGCAATTGCTCGGTATCCTTGCTGCGTGCCATGCGTCCGCTCACAAAGTGCTGGGGAACAAAGGGAACTTCTTCGCCCTGCTGATTGGGGAACTCGTCAAAGTAACGTTCCACCATCTTGAGGAAGGCGTCCCAGTCGTAGTTGCCGGCAATGGCAAGCACCATGTTCTGCGGCACGTAGTGGCGGCTCCAGTAGCGCAGCATATCCTCGCGGCTATAGCTGCGGATGAGCTTGCCCGGGCCGAGGATGGGGTAGCGCAGAGAACCATCGTACTGTGCTTCGGAAAGCAGCTCATGCACGAGGTCCTCGGGGGTATCCTCCACCATGGCGATTTCCTCAAGCACAACGCCGCGTTCCTTGTTGAGCTCTTTCTCATCAAACACGGGACGCAGTGCAAGGTCAGCGAGGATGTCCACAGCCAGTTCAAGCTCGTCATCGGTCACCTTGGCATAGTAGCAGGTGCATTCCTTGCTGGTAAAGGCGTTGAGCTGACCGCCTACCATATCCATCTCTTCCGCGATGTCGCGGGCGGAGCGGGTTTTGGTGCCTTTGAACACCATGTGCTCGATGAAGTGGCTCATGCCGTTTTCTTCGGGCGTTTCGTTCATGCTGCCTACTTTGACCCAGATGCCGATGTTGCAGCTGCGCACATGGCTCAGCTTTTCGCCAACAACGCGCAGGCCGTTGGGCAGAGTGATCTGATCGAACATAGCGTTCCTTTCTGCCCCACATGGGGCAAAAGCCGCCGTTTGCATGGCACAGGCCAGCAGCGGGCGGCTTTTGGATTGGTTTGAAATTGGGGAGTGCTCACACGCAATCAAAGTGTGCGGGCACCGTCCGCATTAGGTGCGGTCGCTGCCGCCGGCAGGACGACCGTCACGGCGCGGGGGACGACGACGCTCGCCGCCGTTGTTGCCGCGGGGAGCAATGTCGTTGGCGGGGTAGACGATATCGTTGCGGATCAGGTTGACGCGGCCCTGAGAGTCGATCTCGTTGACCTTCACTTCGATCTCGTCGCCGATGTTCATAACATCCTCGACCTTTTCCACGCGGTGGTCGGCCATCTTGCTGATGTGCAGCATGCCGTCCTTACCGGGGGTGAGCTCGATGAAGGCGCCAAAGTTCATGATGCGCACGACCTTGCCCAGATATACGTCGCCGACTTCGATATCCTTGGCGATGCCCTCGATGATGCGGCGGGCCTTGGTGGCGGCAGCTTCGTCGGGGGTAGCGATGTATACGCGGCCATCGTCTTCGATGTCGATCTTAACGCCGGTCTCGGCAATGATCTTGTTGATCATCTTGCCGCCGGGTCCAATAACCTCGCGGATCTTCTCGGGGTTAATGGTGAAGCGGATGATCTTGGGAGCCCACTTGCTCAGGTGCTCGCGGGGCTGGCCCAGGGTATCCAGCATGATCTTGAGGATGTGCAGACGGCCGGCCAGAGCCTGATTCAGAGCGCGCTCCAGGATGGGGCGGACGATGCCGGCGATCTTGATATCCATCTGGATAGCGGTGATGCCCTTAACGGTACCGGCAACCTTGAAGTCCATGTCGCCCAGGAAGTCTTCCAGGCCCTGGATGTCGGTCAGAACGGCAACGTTGTCGCTTTCGGCGTCCTTGATCAGACCCATGGCAACACCGGCAACAGGGCGCTTGATCGGCACACCGGCGTCCATCAGGGACAGGGTGGAGCCGCAAACGGAAGCCATGGAGCTGGAGCCGTTGGAAGACAGGATCTCGGAAACCAGACGCAGAGCGTAGGGGAACTCGTCCTCACCGGGGATGACGGGCTCCAGAGCACGCTCGGCCAGAGCGCCGTGGCCGATCTCGCGGCGGCCGGGGCTCTTCATGCGGCCCGCTTCGCCGGTAGCGTAGGGGGGCATGTTGTAGTGGTGCATGTAGCGCTTGCTGTCCTCGGTGCCCAGACCGTCCAGGATCTGCACATCGCTCATGCTGCCCAGAGTGGTAACAGTCAGAGCCTGAGTCTCACCACGGGTGAAGATGGCGCTGCCGTGGGTGCGGGGCAGGATGCCCACTTCGCACCAAATGGGGCGAACGTCGGTCAGACCGCGGCCGTCAGGACGGATGCCCTGCTCCAGGATCTTCTTGCGCATGATCTCCTTCTTGAGGTAGTAGATCGCATCGGCGACCTCGTTCATGCGGCCTTCGAACTGCTCGGCAAAATGTTCCATGCACTCAGCCTGAACCTGATCCTCGCGCTCCTTGCGCTCGTGACGGTCGGGAGTTTCGAACACCCAGCAGCACTTATCATAAGCAAACTCGCGAACAGCGGCCTTCACGTCGTCGCCGGTGGTTACCAGATCAACGTGAGCCTTTTCCTTGCCGATCTCGGCAACGATGTTCTCGATGAAAGCAACGATCTTCTTGATCTCGTCATGAGCGTACAGGATGGCCTGGAGCATCTGCTCTTCGGGCATTTCCTTGGCGCCGGCTTCAACCATCAGTACGGCGTCCTTGGTGCCGCTGACGGTGAGGTGCAGGGTGCTCTTCTGGCGCTGCTCTTCGTTGGGGCAGATGATGAACTCATCATCCACGCAGCCCACAACCACCGTACCGGTGGGGCCGCCCCACGGGATATCGCTGACG
>JAZKYW010000080.1:0-2302 GCA_045612325.1 Candidatus Limiplasma sp.
GGGACGGCCCTGTTCGTCCCAGATCATGCGGCCATGGTCGGGGCGGATGTAGGTGTCGGGGCAGGTGTCGTAGATGGCCTCCATAATGGCGAACATGTCCAGATCACCGGTGGAGGACAGGTGAGCAGCCTCACGGAAGTGACGGTAGCCCAGGTACTTCACGTTGCGGACATGCATCGCACCAATGCGGTCCATTTCGCCGAAGTGACGGATGATGGCGGGAATGTCGTTGGCGGGGTTGGAGCCCAGAGAGCCGGTGCACAGGCACAGGGTGTTGGCGGGGCTGTCGTACAGCTTTACCATCTTGTCGTAGTCTTCCTGGCTGTGGCAGATGCGGGGCAGGCCGAAGATGGGCCAGGCGGGATCGTCAGGATGGCAGGCCATGCGTACGCCTACTTCCTCACAAACGGGGCATACGCGCTCCAGGAAGTACTTGAAGTTCTCACGCAGCATGTCGGGGGTGATGCCCTCGTACTGCTTCAGAGTGGTCTCCAGCAGGGCCAGACGCTCGGGCTCCCAGCCGGGCAGGGTGAAGCCCTTGGAGTCCTCGGCAGTGCGGCGGACGATCTCCATGGGGCCCATTTCGCCCAGGTCGACCTCGTTGAAGTACAGGCTGTTGGAGCCGTCTTCGGGGATCTCGCGGGCCAGGTCGGTGCGCAGCCAGTCGAATACGGGCATGAAGTTGTAAACGATAACCTTCACACCGTACTTGGCCAGGTTGCGGATGGTGGTGATGTAGTTGGCAATATATTCGTCGCGGGTAGGCAGACCCATCTTGATGTCCTCATGGACGTTGACGGATTCTACTACTTCGAACTCCAGGCCGGCAGCGTGTACTTCATCTACCAGAGCCTTGATCTCGTCTTCTTCCCAGACAACACCGGCGGGCTTGTCCAGCAGGCCCATCAGGCCGCTCATGCCGGGAATCTGCTTTACGTACTTCAGGGGGATGGGATCGATCTGGGCACCATACCAACGGAACGTCATTTTCATAAGGCAAAACCTCCCTAAGGTGATGGATACAGTATAGCACAAAAAAACCCGCAAGTAAACTAGTATACTAGTTAATTTTGTGACGAAACGACAATTTTTTGCATCTTTTTTCGGCAGAGTGGCATTATGGGAGGATGGTCACCTCATCCACCTGCCCGTAATGGGGAAACAGCACATCCATGTCCGCAGGGTCGAGGGCGATGCAGCCCTGCGTCCAGTCGGCAAAGCTTCCGCCTTCGTGGATGTAGACCTCTCCGCCAAGGGGCGAACCCCACGGCGGGCGGCGTTTTTGGGCGTGGGCAAGGGCGATGTTTTGAAGGGTGCGCTCATCGATGCGGCCTTCTGAAAAGGCTGTTTCGGCGTCCGCAGGCGCGGGGTAGCTCAGACCGAGCGAGCGGCCGAATTTGCCCTCGGGCTTGACCAGACAAATGAAAAAACGCCCCTCGGGGGTGCGTCCGTCACCCTCGGCGCGCTTGGGCCCCACGGGCTCGCGCCCCAGCGCGGCGGCGCAGGTGAAAAGGATGTTTTCACCATCTGTAAGGGTGAGCGTTCGCTTGTGTTTGGTAATGATGATTCGCATGTGCGCTCTCCTGCGGGCCGCGGTGCGGCCTGTATCCTATATAATGATATGTAACTTTCTGCATGCAGGGGGCAAATCCCTTGCGCAATGAGGGCAAGTGTGTCATAATGTCATGGTTGAGTTGCAGCCGCATGAGCGGCTGACACCCTTGAAAGGAACGTTGACAATATGAACATGATCCGCAAGATCGCCGCCCTGCTTTTGTGCCTGTGCATGATGATGGGCATGACCGCCGTGGCAGAGGAAACTGCCGAACTGACCACCGATACCGTGATCGCCACCCTCAACGGCGAGCAGGTGCTTTGGGGCGACGTCGTGACCAACTATGAATCGCTGGTAACCGACTACGGCAGCTACTACGACATGACCGATCCCAACAACGTAGCGCTGTTCCGCGCCGTTGCCATGGAAAACATCATCGTGGAAAAGCTGCTGATGCAGAAGGCCGTTGAAATGGGCCTGGCCGAGCTGACCGCCGAAGAAATTGCCGAGGCTGAAGCCGCCGCCCAGACCGACTGGGCCAACGCCATCGACAGCTATCTGGCTTACTTCTATCCCGACCTCACCGTTGACAGCCCCGCTGAGGACATCGCCAACGCCGAGGCCGAAGCTGCCGCCTACTACGGCGAAGCCGGCTACGACCTGGAAACCGTGAAGGCCGAGTACAAGGCTTTCATGGTGTTTGACCGCGTGCAGACCGCCATGCTCAAGGACGTGACCGTGACCGAT
>JAZKYW010000081.1:0-10772 GCA_045612325.1 Candidatus Limiplasma sp.
AGTATATGGCACTGGATAAAGTCGAAAGCATCTGTGCAGCGATGAACTGCACGCCTAACGACATACTGGAATTCGTGCCTGAAAACAACGAAGCAAGTTAATACGCACATATAGAAAGAGGTAGTATTATGGCAAAGGTTGCGAAAAAGAAGGAAGAGGCAGTTTCTCTGGAAACCGTATTGTGGAACTGCCGAGTTGCCTTGCGTGGTGTAGGCAGTACCGATAAGAACCGTGATGCCGTTATCGGTTTGTGCTTTTTGAAGTTTGCCGGTGATAAATTTGAAAAGCGTCGTGCTGAATTGATTGCGCAGTATGGCGATATTCCCGCATTTTTGGAAAAAGCCTCTTTCTACAATGCAGTAAATGTATTCTATCTTAAGGAAACTGCACGCTGGGCGTACATCGTAAAGAATGCCGGTGCTAATGACATCGCTGTTATCATTGACCAGGCGATGGCTGATATTGAAGAAAGCAATCCTGCGCTGAAGGGCGCTTTGTCCCTCAACCTGTATGCAACTCTGGGTGCGCCGAAAGAGAAGATCAAGCAGTTGATTGACGAAGTTAACAAAATCGATGAGTCCCGTTTCCAAGAGGAAGACCTTATCGGTCGAGTGTATGAATACTTCCTCCAAGTGTACGCTGCTTCCGGCACCAAGGAAGACGGTGAATTCTACACCCCGGCTTGTGTGGTTCAGCTGATTGCGGAAATGATTGAGCCTTACAGCGGCGTTGTTTATGATCCCTGCTGTGGATCCGGCGGCATGTTTGTTCAGTCCCATAAATTTGTGGAAAGTCATAACGGCAACCGTCAGAATATCTCCGTTATCGGTCAGGAGAGCGTTCAGGAAACCTGGCGTCTGTGCAAGATGAATCTGGCGATCCGTGGTATCTCCCACAACCTTGGCGAAAAGAATTTCATTCACGATTTCCTCCATGGCGGAGGCGTATTCCTGAATGTGCTGGTTGTGGTAGGGATTGTCGCCCATTGTAGAGCGCAAAGACTACGTGGAACGGAGAAGGGAAAAAGGATTGAATTTTATCATATATGATTTACTCCTTGGCTGATTGCCATTTTTTCTTACCATAATTTTACCTCAAATTTTTGAAAAGGACAAATTTTCAAGGCGCTGAAAATTCCATCCTGTAAAGGGTTGTGCTATACTTATCCTATCCTTTTGGGCGGAGGCGCACCATGACTGAAGAGCAAAAAACTCCCCATCGTGGCAGAAAAGAACACCAGAGATATAAGTCTTTTGTTGTGCTTCAATATCTTCTGAAAAATTCAGATGAAGACAACGCTATCAGCGGCAAAGAGATTGCTAACGATATTCGGGAGACCTATGGCATTGAAGCCGAACGGCGTTCCGTATATGAAGATATCAAAGAAATCAATCACATCTTACTCATGCTGAAGGAAGGCTGCACCATAGACAAAGCCGCCAAGATGCTGAAAGCGGATACCACCGACGAACTGAAGGCTATTGTTTATGATGAGCACCGCAAAGGTTTTTATGTCAAAAAACGCAGTGTAAGCCTTCACGATTTACGCCTGATGGCGGAATGTGTTTATGCTTCTAAGTTCATCAATCAGGCACATGCCAAGCGGCTGGTTGATGTAATTTGCAGTTTCGGCAGCGACAATTACGCTGAACAAATCAAACATGACGCCTTTCTGGTAGACCGCATCAAAACAAACAGCAGAACAGTTATGAGGAACATTGCGGTCATCAGAGCCGCCATGAGCACCAGAATAAAAGGCAAAGCACATAGACCGGAGAAAATCCGCTTTAAATATCTTCAACATAGCATCAATGATGTCAAAAACGAAGTGGAGCGTCGCCAAGGAAAACCGTATGTCGCCAATCCATTCCGGCTGATGATAAACGATGGCAACTACTATCTGCTCGCTGTTAATGATGAGACCAAAAAAATGGTTCCTTTCCGAGTTGACCGCATGAAGAATGTGGAACTGACGGGCATGGAGCGAGCATACGAAGCCGAGTATAAAAACCTTGATATCAAGCAGTATGCACGCCGCACCTTCTCTATGTTCAGCGGCAAAACCGTGCTCATTGAACTTCGTTTTCTCTTCACACTGCTGGATACGATGGTAGACCGTTTCGGAACAGAGGGTGTACAATACAGCAAAATTGATGACAAATTCTATTCTCTCTCCGCTTTTGTTGATGTCAGCGAGCAGTTCTATGGGTGGATTTTGGGTTTTGGGCGGAGGGTAAAACTTATTGGCAATGAGGAAGCCGTGAAAGAATTCAATGCCTACCTGACAAAGATATATAAAAACTACAATCCAGAAACGGTAGCCGACGAATAATCGGCTACCGTTTTTCTATCAAAAGTAGTATCAGAGATGTTCAAAAGATGTGTCAGAGTTGATTGGAAGTAGTATGGATTTTGATTCAAAGTTGATTCAAAGTTGATTGAAAGTTGCTATCGACTGGCGTTGACAGTGTATTCTTATGATCATACAATAGACTTATACAGAAGTCATTCTGTCCACGAACTTTGATAACTGCATAGTCATAGACCTTAGTTGTGTTGGAAAGGAACATAACCAACATGGCTAAATACAGGCAGCGTGTTCTTATCAGTTTGAAGACACAGGAGGAACCACTCTACCGTTGGGTACAAGCAAACACACATAATGATCTCAACGATCAGATCGTGAAAGCTTACATCAAAAGCAATAGGATATGGGAGTTCATGGATAAACCCGTAGTTCCTAATATTGCGAAAGACGAACCCTCGTTTGGCGAATATGTAGAAAACTGGATGACGCTCTATAAAGTAAACACGCTAAAGCCCACAACCTTACGCGGCTATCGTACCATGCTTACCGCACATCTTCTGGATACGTTTGGCGATATGAAATTACGGGATATCAAGCCTTCAGATATTCAAAAATTTCTTAACGCAAACAAGCAACTTGCCAAGAGTTATCTGATGGCAATGCTTACCTTTATGAGCCAGATCTTCAAAGACGCCATCGAAGACGAGCTAGCTGTTTCAGATCCCACAGCAAGCAGAAAAATTGTCGTTCCTTCTGATAAAGTGATTGTCAGGAATGCGCTTCTCCTTGAAGATTACAAAGACATTCTGTCAAATCTGCCTCTGCTCTGCACGGATGATCGCCGCATGATGGCACTCATGATGCTGACCGGTATGCGACGCGGTGAAGCATTAGGACTACGCTGGGAGGACATTGATGTAAAAGCCGGATTGATTCATATCAAACGCAACGTCACATATGCCGAAAATCAGCCGCATATAGGCACTCCCAAAACAGCCAAGGGTGAACGTGACGTGCCCCTCAACAACATGCTTATGACCCATCTGGAGCCGATTCAGCAGGAAGGTTTTATCATCGGTGATACCGAACCAATCTCCCGCATGTCGTACCGCAGACGCATGGACAGAATCCAAGCTACAATCGACCTTCACGGAGCAACCGCCCATATCTTCCGACACAGTTATCTCACCTATGCGGCAAGTCTGGGAACTGATGTGAAGACCTTGCAGTCCATCGCGGGGCATGCAGACATTCAAACTACTATGAACCGCTATGTGCACACGCAGACCACTAATATCGTCGAGACTGGAAACCGTCTTCAGGCGCTCTTCGAATAGGTTTTGTGCATGGAAGAAAACAAAGAAAAAAGCCCTCAAAGCCTTATAACATAAGCCTTTAAGAGCTTTTCAGAATCGCATTTTGTGATGCAATTGTGCAGCAGCACATCTCATTGAGTGTTTTTGGGGATAATCCTATTTTTCCGTTAGGAGATAAAAAAAAAGAAAGTCTTGATCTCTCAAGGCTTTCTTGATGGTAGCGGCGATCGGATTCGAACCAATGACACTTCGGGTATGAACCGAATGCTCTGGCCAGCTGAGCTACGCCGCCACGTGGTTGCGGGGGAGGGACTTGAACCCACGACCTCCGGGTTATGAGCCCGACGAGCTACCAAGCTGCTCTACCCCGCGACGCTGTTGGTCGCTCACGCGACGTTGATTATAATACATCACCTTGGATGAAAAGTCAACAGGTTTTTGAAAATAATTTTCAAAAAATTTTCCCGCTGTTTTTACAGCTGTTCTTTTCAGCGCGCGGCACTGTGATAAACGGCTGCGCAGGCATTCCCATTTGCTTTTGTTTGTGCTATAATTAGGGCAATCCAACACACAAGGAGTAATGCACGATGAAAATATCTTTCTTCCGCCGTTTGGCGCTTGTACTGATGGCTGCTGTGCTGCTGGTACCTGCCTTTGCTTCAGCCGACGCCGAGCGCGACGCCCTTTTTGATGAAGCTTTGGCTGCCCTGCTCACCCCCGCCCAGCAGGGTGAAGCAAGCGGCACCTATGCCCTGCATACCGGCGACAGCGCCTATGCCCCCTGCGTCAATCCCGGCATCATCCCCTATGACGAGCAGGAGGAATTTGCCTACCCCACCGTCAGCGGTACTTTCACTTCCTCTGACGAGAGCATCGTTACCGTATCCGAAGACGGCGTGATGACCGGCGTTGCCCCCGGCGAAGCGGTCGTTACCTGTGTGCTGGCGGACGGCGAGCATACCTACACCGTCACCGTCGGCGATGACGTGATGCCCGAAACCATCAAGAACTATGTTTATGTGCTCAACCGCGAATACTACTCCGTCAAGCGTGCCAAGCTGCCCAAGTACAACCAGTACGCCAAGTGGTACTACGGCAAAAAGAAGGAAGTAGGCTGGTGCGCCGTATTCACCATCTACTGCGCCAATGCCAGCGGCAACCTACCCGTGGGCGAAAAAGAGGTCGATACCGCAAATCCCCCCATGGTACAGTTCTTCCGCGAGGGTCAGGTCGGCAACCAGTATGACGGCTTCAACTCCCTGGGTCGCTTCGTGGATGTGCCCAAGCCCGGTTATCTGGTCATCTATGCGGATATGAGCAACGCCTACCGCACCACGCACGTTGGCTCCGTTACGGATGTTGTGGACCTGGGCGACGGCAAGTACGCCGTTACCACGGTGGAAGGCAATATGTCCAACACCGTCAAGAGCTACAGCTACATCTACGACAGCAACAAGACCAACCACTACATCGGCACCGAAAACCGCAACAAGCTGCAGTATAATATGGAAGTACTGCCTGAAGATATGCAAACCGACCCGCTGGTACAGTACGAGCTGCACACCGACCACTGGTCCGTATTCGGCTTCTGCCAAACCTGGGAATAAGCCGTTTCAAACACCGCAAAGGCGGTTATACTGAAACCAGGCATAATCAATCAATATAAATGGAGGAAACAAACATGAAGGAACTCAAGGGCACCAAGACTGAAGCGAACCTGATGGCGGCATTCGCCGGCGAAAGCCAGGCCCGCAACAAGTACACCTACTACGCTTCCAAGGCCAAGAAGGAAGGCTACGTACAGATCGCCAACCTGTTCGAAGAGACCGCTGCCAACGAAAAGGAGCACGCCAAGATCTGGTTCAAGCTGCTGCACGGCGGCGAAGTACCCACCACCGCTGAGAACCTGCTGGATGCCGCCGAGGGCGAAAACTACGAGTGGACCGACATGTACGCCAAGATGGCCGTCGAAGCCCGCGAAGAAGGCTTCAACGATATCGCTTTCCTGTTTGAGAAGGTCGGCGCCATCGAAAAGACCCACGAAGAGCGCTATCGCAAGCTGCTGGCCAACGTTGAAGGCGGTCTGGTCTTCAGCCGTGAAGGCGACATGATCTGGGAATGCTCCAACTGCGGTCACATCGTCATCGGCAAGAAGGCCCCCGAACTGTGCCCCGTTTGCAAGCATCCCAAGGCCTACTTCCAGATCAAGGCCGACAACTATTAATAAGCCTTCAGGCCCGCTGCAAAAGCAGCGGGCTTTTTTGATTGAAAACCGCCCTTTTGCGCATGAGGGGGCGGTTTTTGTCATTGTATACATTGACGAACGAGGCCTTTGCTGTTACCATATATAGCCGTGCAATCACCATATGAAACGAGGTTGATTTTTGCTATGGAACAGCAGGAACGTTCCGCTTTGCTGGGCACCATGCCCATGGGAAAACTGGTCGTTAAAATCTCCGTGCCGATTATGATCAGCATGATGGTGCAGGCGTTGTACAATGTAGTTGACGGTATTTTTGTTGCCCGCTACAGCGCGGACGCCCTCACCGCCGTCTCCCTCGCCTTCCCCATCCAGATGCTGATGATCGCCGCTTCCACCGGTCTGGGCGTAGGCATCAACAGCCTCATCAGCCGCAGGCTGGGCGCACGCCGCAGCGAAGAAGCGCGCAATGCCGCCCGCAACGGCATTTTCATGCAGCTGTGTGCTTACCTGCTGTTCTTGCTCTTCGGCCTGTTTGGCGCAAAGGCGATCTTCAAATTCCTTACGCCCGAAGCCACCCTGCAGCAGCTTGGCAGCCAGTATCTGAGCATTGTATGTACGTTCAGCTTTGGCCTGTTTATGTCCGTTACGTTTGAACGTATCATGCAGTCCACCGGCAACACCACACTTTCCATGCTCACGCAGATGACGGGTGCTGTGATCAACATCATCCTTGACCCCATCATGATCTTCGGTCTGCTGGGCTTCCCCGCGATGGGCATTGCCGGCGCGGCCATTGCCACCGTTATCGGTCAGATCAGCGGCATGTGCCTGGGCCTGTTCCTCAACCAGACCCGCAATAAGGAGCTGTTCATCTCCTTCAAGGGCTTCCGTCCCAACGGAAAGATCATGCGCGGCATTTTCGCTGTCGGCTTCCCCAGCATCATCATGCAGTCCGTCTCCTCCGTGATGAACGTGACCATGAACCTGATTCTGATGGCCTACGGCGCTACCGCCGTCAGCGTACTGGGCGTTTACATCAAGCTGCAGTCCTTTGTATTTATGCCCACGCTCGGTCTAAGCAACGGTCTGGTCGCCATTATCGGCTACAACTACGGCGCCAAGCTTCGCGGACGCATCTATCAGGCCATCAAAGTCGCCCTCAAGTTTGCCCTTGCCATCATGGGTTTTGGCATGCTGGCTTTCCTGCTCATCCCCCGCACGCTGCTGAGCCTGTTTGAGGCCAACGGCGTGAGCGAGCTGACCCTCATGGGCGAGGTCGCTCTGCGCACCATCTGCTTCAGCTTCCCCCTGGCTGCCATCGGCATCACCATCAGCACCATCTTCCAGGCTGTCGGCCGCGGCTTCTACAGCCTCACCATGAGTGCCTGCCGTCAGCTGGTGGTGCTTTTGCCCTGCGCATGGCTGCTGAGCCGTCTGGGCGGTCTGACCGCCATCTGGTGGGCCTTCGCCATTGCCGAGGTCGTATGTCTGGCGCTGGGCCTTGTGCTGTACCGCATTGTGGATAAGCAGCTGTTCAAGCCCATGGTGGATGCTTCCGCCAAGCGCGTTTAAGTTAAAACAAAAAAGACCGCATATGCGGTCTTTTTTGTTGCTTTGATCAGGCTTGCTTCAGCGCAAGCAGTTCCTCGCGGCGGTCCTGCATATGGGTCAGGAACTTCTCCTTGCCCTTTTCGTAGTTGCGGTAGTCCCACAGCTCCACATATTCTGCAGCGATATCGTCGATGAGGTCGACCAGTTCATCCACCTTGTCAACGGATTCAGCGGGATGCAGCTTCACCTTGCACAGTTCACTGCCCAGCTCGATGGCCTGCGCCGTCCAGCGCACTTCGCGCTTCATGCGCTCGTCAAAGTCTACCTTTTCGATATCCGCCATTACGCGGCGCACATAGTCGGTGACGTTGTCAAAGTAGAAGTCATCGCCGCTGTCCTTCAGGTCAAACAGATGTGCATACTTCGTTTCGCTGATGGGCAGGAAGAGATGCTTGGCGCTCATGGTGCATACGTGGATGCGCTCGGGCTCCAGCAGATAATAGTTGGCCATGCGGTACATCAGGCGGGAAACGGGCGCGCCGTCAAATACTTCTTCATCCACAAAGATTTCGGCGTTGCGGATGAAATCCGCCTTGAAGCTTTCGCCGTCCTGCTTTGCGCCGGTGTTCCAGCCGTATTGACCGTTCAGCGCACAGGGCACCATGCTCCAAACGCCAAACTGAGGATGTCCGCCATCGCCCCAGTCGGTCAAAAGCAGGCCTTCCGCACCGTACTCTACAGCCAATTCGCCGCAGGTGCGGATGTTGAAGGTGGTCACGTCCATACGGCTGGTCAGACTGCCGTGGGTGTTGCAGGAGGGGCATACATAGTAGCGCACGCCCGCGTCGCGGTAGGCGATGCAGTGGTCGGTCATACGCTGGGACTGGATGAGCTCATAGCCCCACTCCAGCGCAACGGCATCCTTGGGCACCATGTGGTAGCTCTGGGGATAGTTGTAGATCATATCCGCCCAGAACATAACAGTTTTGCCGTATTTTTCAACGATGTGATCGTTCAGCTTGTTCAGCCATTCCATGAACACCACATCTTTGCCCTTCTGCTTGCAGTATTCCTCGATTTGATAGCGGCCCAGACCATAGGCTTCATCCAGACCGATGTTGACATACTGAGAGCTGAAATGCGGCAGCAGGGATTCATAGAGATTGCAGACAAATTCGAAGCTTTCATCCAGCAGCGGATTCAGCGTGGAGGGCACCTGGTCCTCGCGTTCAAACAGGCCCAGATGATGGAAATCGGGCTTGCGCAGCCAGGTGTACATGTGACCAAAGCTGTTCTGGTTGGGTACAAGGTCCATAAAGCGGGCCTTGCAGTAGGCGTCCAAGTCACGGATATCCTCGGGCGTAAGGCAATCGAAATCAGCCGTTTCCTTGGGATAGGCGGCATACTTGAAGCAATCGCCTTCCATATACCGCTGCAACTCATTGTACTTGAGGGCGGCAAGGAAGTCGATCATCGTTTTGATGGTCTCCACCTTGGGCATGCGTCCGCGGCTGATATCCAGCATGTAGCCGCGGCGGGCGATTTCGGGCTTGTCGGAGATTTCACACAGGGGCAGCTGCCCCTTGCCGCGCTTCACCATCTGATGCAGCGACGTTGCCGCACGGAAGAGGCCTTCCTCACAGGCGGATTCAATGGTCACGCCCTCCGCCGTGATGGTCAGCTTGTATTCTTCCTTCTCCATCAGGGGTGCGGAAACCACGGTCACATCCGCATTGCCGCCTTTGATGGCATCATAAAAACCAACCAGATCAAACGTCTGATCGTTTTGCTTTACCTGATAAAAACCTTCGTGGCATACAGCCTGTCGAGGGCTGGGAAACAACAGCATAGTTTCATCCTCCTTGTGCGCGTATGAAATTGAACGATGCAAAACCGTGAGTACAGTATAGCATATTTTTCAGCACACGAACAGAGAAAAAGCGCCCGTTTCCAAAAGAAACAGGCGCTTTGCGTTAATTGTTTCGGGAGCATTTTTCCGCATCGATGGCAAGGGTGACCATCAGTGCGCACAGGGCGTCCGCAGGGTCAGCCACTTCAATGGAATAGGTATCCGTCCATTTCCAGATATCCTTGCTGATAACGGCAACGGCATTGCCTTCGCGGTCGCGGATGCTGTAATCCCACTCCCAGAAACTGCCCTTCACATCCCAACCGTTGAAATCAAGCGTGAAGGAAGGCTTGAAAAACGTGATCTCCTTGGTAACGGTGCCAAGCAGCTGCTCACCCAGATACAGCTGAAACTTGGGTTTGAGCAAAGTAAGCACTACCTCTTTCAGCGTGGCGATGTGCTCGCCCTGCGCATTCAGGATGTGCAGACGGTGTCCCCACGCCAGCTTGCCTTCCACACGGAATACGGTATTGCCCTGCTCGTCAAAAACATCATAGCTGTCCAGCCAGCTGAAGAAACGCTGTTTGAAAAGAAGCTTCATTCGCAACCCCTCCTTACGCTGCCACAATAAAACAAATCTTCCCGCCTGTCAACTCTTACGGGCTGAAACATGCATCCGCGCGGCTGATTTGTCAAAGACGGCATGCAAAAAGGACGGCCAGCCTTTTCAGGCGGACCGTCCTTGGTGTTGGTTTTGTTAGAAAGCCATCTTGCTCTGGATGTAGGCGGGCAGATCGGCGATCTTCACGCGCTCCTGAGTCATGGTGTCGCGGTCGCGCACGGTGACGGACTGGGTCTCTTCGGTCTCGAAGTCTACGCAGATACAGAAGGGAGTACCGATCTCGTCCTGACGGCGATAACGCTTGCCGATGGAGCCGGTCTCATCGTAATCCACCATGAAGTGCTTGGACAGCTCTTCGTAGATCTCGGTGGCCAGGCCGCCCAGCTTGTTCTTCTGCAGGGGCAGAACAGCGCACTTGTAGGGAGCCAGAGCGGGGTGGAAGTGCAGCACGTTGCGTACGTCGCCGCCCTCCAGCTCTTCCTCTTCGTAAGCGTTGCACAGGAAGGCCAGAACCATGCGGTCCACGCCCAGAGAGGGCTCGATGCAGTAGGGCACGAACTTCTCGTTGGTGGTGGGATCCATGTACTCCATGCCCTTGCCGGAGTGGTTCTGGTGCTGGGTCAGGTCGTAGTCGGTACGGTCAGCAATGCCCCACAGTTCGCCCCAGCCGAAGGGGAACAGGAACTCGAAGTCGGTCGTGGCCTTGGAATAGAAGGCCAGCTTCTCGGGCTCGTGGTCGCGGAGCCGGAGGCTCTCCTCTTTGATGCCGAGGGAGAGCAGCCAGTCGCGGCAGAAGGCACGCCAGTAGTTGAACCATTCCAGATCCTCGCCGGGCTTGCAGAAGAACTCCAGCTCCATCTGCTCAAACTCGCGCACACGGAAGATGAAGTTGCCGGGGGTGATCTCATTGCGGAAGCTCTTGC
>JAZKYW010000082.1:0-9938 GCA_045612325.1 Candidatus Limiplasma sp.
GTATTTGTGCAGGTATTCGTCCGTCAGTTCTTCCAGCGTCTGGATGGCGGCGATGTCCTGCACGAGGTTGCCGCACTGGCCGTAGCCGACGGTGATGTTTTTTACGCCCTGCTCGGCAGCCAGCAGCGCCTCGATGATGGCGGCGGCGTGGGGGATGCAGGGGGGCACCAGCGTGCCGGGCAGGGGGCCGTAGGGGTCGCGGTTGATGGATACGCCCATTTCCTCATACAGGCCGGTCAGACGGTCAACGTACTGCCAGTCACGGATGGTGCGCTCCATGGGGATGTTTTTGCAGTAGGGCAGGTTGTAGCTGATGCCGCCGCCCTCGTAGCTGGTGAAGCCGCCGGCATAGGCGATTTCCGCCAGCAGACGGGCATCGGGCGTACCGTGGCGCACCTGCACGGGCACGTTCACGCTCTCAATTACCTGACGGCACTTCATCACGCCGTGGTTGACGGCGGGGAAGCCGTTGAGCATGGCGCGGTCAAGGCGCAGGGATTCGTTGATGCCGTTGTCCGCTTCCTTGTAGCGATTCTGGCGGGTGTAGCTGTCGATGGTGGTGGGCAAAAGATCCGCTTCGCCCTTATCCTGCAGGTGCTGCAGAAGCTCGATGTGGCGCTCTACCACAGGCACGCCCGCGCGGGGCTGTACCAGCGTGGTTTTGCTCTTTTTGGCCTTGAGCAGCTTCTGACCGAAAATGCGGTTTTCGGGCATGGCCTTGTGGTAGGCAACGGCTTCGTCAAGGTCGACGTCCTTACCGGTGGGCCACTGGGTGAGCACTTCGGCTCTCAGTGCGTGAAACTCGGAATCAGGAATTCTTTTGTTCTGAATATCCATCTTGTTCAAGCTCCTTTTTCATGATGCGCAGAGCGGTTTGCGGATCGTATTCGGATAGCAGGCCCATGGCTGCAAGTATGTATTTTCTGTCCACGCGGATCTCGGCCTTCAGGGGTCTTAAAGACATGGGGGCGAGGGGGGAAGCCAGCGCGTGGGCGGCGATCTCGGCGGTGCGGGCAGTGCGGATAAGGCTGCCGCCCGTGACGATCACCTGCTGTACGTTGCGCAGGTCCTTGCCGGACTGCACATAGGTAAGACCCACCAGGGTGTAAGTTTGTTCAACGGTTCCCGCATGGCGTGTGACGGCGGTCTCGATGGCCATGGACGCCAGTGCGAAATCCAGCTTTTCCAGATCGCTGCCCGGCTCGGGGATGGTGTCCGTATGCTCGCAGATCAGATCCATCAGTTCTTCCGCGCGGCTCTGCTCCAGCCCGGAAAGCTGGCAGATGCGCCTGATGCCGACTGCGTCCACGATGCCGCGCGCTGAGTAGCGCATGCCGATATCGCCTTCCACGGTGCGCTTGTCATAGGGCTCGGGCAAGCCCTTGTAAACGGTGGACAGGTCGTGGGGCATGCCATCCGCCATGGAGTAGATATCGGTGGTGGCGCCGCCTACGTCCACGGCGATCAGGTCGCCGATGCCGCTTTCGCCCTCGCAGCCTTCCGCAAGCAGGCGCACGGCCTTCATCACGGCGGAAGGGGTAGGCATCAGGATGCCCGAGATGAGCTCGGCAGCCCGGGTAAGTCCCTTGGCCTGAATGATCTTGCCAAGGAAGATCTCGCGGATCTTGAGGCGGGTAGGCTCGATGTTGAGCACGCCGAATTTGGGCATCACGTTTTCGCAGACATGCACCTCATGCCCATGGAGAATGCGCTCGCATTCGCGTACGGCGGTGCGGTTGCCCGCGATGATGACGGGAAATTCAAACGGGATGGAGGCGAGCATTCTGGCGTTGTGCAGGATGCACTCGGTGTTGCCGCCGTCCGTGCCGCCCACCAGCAGGAAGATATCGGGGTTGATCTGCAGAATCTCCTGCAGGTCATCCTCGGTGAGCTGGAAGGAGTACACCTTCAGCACTTTCGCGCCTGCACCGAGGCTTGCCTGTCTGGCGGCCTCTGCGGTAAGCTCAGGTACCAGACCGCTGGTGATCATCCTGAGCCCGCCCGCTGCCGATGAGCAGGCGTAGCGCGCGGTGTATTCCAGCGGGCCTGTTTGGGCATGCAGCTTTTGAAGCGCGTTTTGAAGGCCTTCGCCCACATCCGTTTCGATGGTGGTGTAGCTGTCCGCCGTGCCCAGCAGGCAGCCTGCCTCGGTATCCACAGCGGTCACTTTGGTATAGGTGCTGCCGAAGTCAATCAGCAGGACGGGTTTCATGCTTCTTCCTCCATGTGCAGCAGCTCACGCAGCGCCTCGATGGTGGTTTCGGGGGCCGTTCCCGGAGGGAAGGCACGGTCAAAGCCCATATCCTTGAAGCGCTTTTCAACGTCTTCAAACTTCTGCTTGCCGATGACGATGTTGCCGCCTACGACCAGCGGGATGCCCTTGAGGCCGGCTTCGTCGCACTTTTCACGCATGCCGCGGCAATCCAGCTCGCCCTGACCGTACAGGGAGGAAACGACGATCGCATCAGCAGCGGATTCGATGGCGGCTGCAATGTACTCTTCCTGAGAGACCATTACGCCCAGATTGACCACGTCAAAACCGGCTTCGGTAAAGGCATGGTAGAGGATCCTGTTGCCGACGGCATGTACGTCGGCTCCGATGACACCGATGACCAGAACCTTTTTCTTCATTGTCCAGGACTCCTTTGTATTTGGCATTGGGTGGATTATTTGTAAATGAACGGGCCCATCATATCGGGCTCGGGGGTGTTGTGCGTAAGCTTGCGCACGCTCTCGGCGGAGTTTTCACCCACAAAGCCGATGAGCAGGTAGCGGTTGCGCTGGTTGTCAAAGATGATCTCAGGGCACAGCCTGAAGCCCGGCACCTTGCCCGTGGTGGTCACATGGGTGCGGGGGCCGCTGCAGAAGTGCAGCTTATCGCCCACGCGGATATGGGAATCATCCGCATAGGCAACGGGCATGTCTTTGGCAATGTCTTCATTGACCTTGCGCTCCAGCTCCGCCAGATCGATCTGCGGGGCCGTATCATAGAACACCATGACGAAGCCGTGGTTGATGTCATCGTGGTGCGCCATGGTCACCAGCTCGGGGTCCATGTGCATCTCGCACAGGTCCTCGGCGGTATGAGCCATCAGGCGGTAGCGCAGGGAGCGGTGGATCTCATCCACCAGGTCGGAGGGTTCGGGGCCGAACATATTGGGACGGGTTACGACCACGCGCTCGCCCACGCCGATGAGCAGGTCGGCGTTGCGGGGCAGGTGCGGACGGATGAGATCAAAATGCTCAACGATGACGCGCTTTTCCAGGCGGATGGCGTCCATGATGGCTTCGGCAAGAATGTGCGGCTGGGTGAAGCCCATTTCGAAACGGATGTCCAGATGATAGGTGTGCGGCGTGTAGAAGCCGTGCTGCTCCGTCACATCCAGAATGGGCAGGGGGCGTACGTTCACGCCGTCATCATCGTTGGTCAGCTCCAGACCGGGGAACATGCCGTGGATGAGCGCGCTTTTGCCCGAGCCTGCATCGCCCAGAAAACCGATGAGGCGGTCATAGGGGCTCAGGTACATCTGACCCATCTGCATGCCGAGGTCATACATACGAGCGCGGCCGCGGGGGGCAAAATAGGTGGTTTGGATCAGGTTTCGCTGCATTCGGTGGGAATAGGACATATGGTTACTCCTTTGAATGAAATCAGGATATGATGTTGCATGTGGAGGCAGGCAGAAGCCCGCTCAGCGCTTCGGGGCGGCCTTCCTTGAGCAGCGCGCGCACCTGAGATGCGCTGATACTGACGCCGCCGACGGTTTTGCGTTCCACTTCGACCAGTTCAACGCCGCACGCGGGCAGCAGCTGCTTCATGCGGGCGTTGTAGGCGGCGGTCACGGCGCAGAAGGGCTCGGTACCCACATAACGGCGGGTGATGCCCAGCGCAGGAGCGATTTTTTCGCCGAAAAGCCGTACGTCCAGCTCGCAGTGGATATCGCCCGAGCGGCTTTTGTCCTTGATGAAATACGTCGGGAAGGTGGAAGAGGAAACCATATACGGGCCTGTGGGGTGGATGAGCACGTTTTTCAGGTCGCGGCAGCCTTCTTCCGCCATGGCCATGCGCTGCTGAAAGGAGAAAGCGCTTTTATCCTCGGAGAGAATGAACAGATGCACCCATGCGCACTCTCCGGCGGCGGTTTCGATGAGGTAGCGGTGGCCGTTGGTAAAAGGGTTGCAGTTGGCTACGATGCAGCCGATGGGCTTTTGGTCATCGGCAGGCTTGGAAAGCGTCTGCAAAAAGGAGCTAAGGCCTGCGCGGCGGTTTTCCATCAGCAGGCAATCCGCCGTGCGGATGACGGGGTGAAACCCAAGCCCCTGAAACAGGTACTGGTTGGCGGGTTTGGTGTAGAGCATCAGGTGGGTGATGCCATCCTGCGCGGCACGCTCGGCAAGCGCGGTCATGATGCGTGCGGTGAGGTCCTCTCCCTGATGGGCAGGGGAAACGGCGACGCATTTGACGGTGGCGCCGTCCAGCGAGCCTGTTGCGGCGATCTCGTCATCCTCCATCAGCACAGCTGTAAAACGGATGGACTCGTCATATGCCAGACCGCAGGAATGCAAAAATGCCCGAAGCTTGTCCAGCTTCCTGCCTTCGAAGGGGGAAGCGGTCTCCAGATACATTTTTACTCACCTGCCTATGGAGGTATTATACCTTATTTGTGGTGTGCTGTAAATAAAACATGGTTGCGAAATAGCGTTTTACGCCATATAATAGACATAAATATTCCTATATATGATCCAACTTGGATGAGGTGAATACAGTGGAGAAGATCATTCGCCGTGCAACTGCCGGCACCCTTGAATCCAGCGATGTATTTGTCACGCTGGAACCCAACGAAAACGGCGTGGAGATCGAGATCGATTCCGTGGTGCAAAAGCAGTTTGGTCATGTCATCCGCCATACGGTGGAGGATGTGCTTGCCGAGCTTGAAGTGGAAAATGCCAAGGTAAGCGTTGTGGATCGCGGCGCGCTGGACTGCGTGATCCGCGCCCGTGTGGAAACCGCCGTACTGCGCGGGAAAGGAGAATGACGATGCGCCGTTCCATGCTTTTTTTGCCGGGCAATACGCCCAATATCATTCAGAACGGTGAGATCCTCGGCGCGGATGCGGTCATTCTTGACCTTGAGGACGCCGTTGCCCCCACCGAGAAGGACTCCGCGCGCATCCTTGTGCGCAATGCCATCAAGTACATGGGCTTTGGCAAGTGCGAGGTAATCGTGCGCATCAACTCCATCGATACCGATTACTGGACGAAGGATCTGGACGCCATCATCCCCGTGAAGCCGTCTTTGATCATGCCGCCCAAGACCTCCTGCGCGGATGACGTCAAGCAGGTGGACGCCTATATTTCCATGCTGGAAGAAAAGCTGGGGATGGAAAACGGCAGCGTAGGCCTGATCCCGCTGATCGAAACGGCTCTGGGCGTTGAGAATGCGTTTTTGATCGCATCCGCCTCCGGGCGTGTCAAGGCCATCTTCCTCGGCGGCGAGGACCTGACCGCTGATTTGCGCTGCAAGCGCACCAAGGAAGGCCATGAGATCAGCTATGCCCGCAGCCGCATGGTGTGCGCCGCCCGCGCCGCAGGCGTGGACGTGTACGATACGCCCTTTACCGACGTCAATGATGACGAGGGCATCTATACCGATGCGCAGTACGCCAAGAGCCTCGGCTTTACCGGCAAATCCGCCATTTCGCCCCGCCATGTAAATGCCATCAACGAAGTGTTCAGCCCCTCGCTCAAGGATATCGACTATGCCTATGAAGTGATGGAAGCCATCCGCATCGGCAAGGAACAGGGCAAGGGCGCCGTGGCGCTCAGGGGCAAGATGATCGACGCGCCCATCGTGGCGCGCGCTCAGCAGACCATCGCCATGGCTGAAGAACTTGGCCTTGGAAGGGAGGCGTAAGCATGAACGGCAAACTGGTCAAAACCCTCCGCGAAGCCATCGAGCTGAGCGGTCTGAAGAGCGGCATGTCCGTCTCCTTCCACCATCACCTGCGCAACGGCGATTACACCCTGAACATGGTGATGGATGAAATTGCCGCTATGGGCATCCGCGAGCTTACGCTCAATGCAAGCTCCATTTTTGATACCCACGCACCTTTGGAGGATCATATCCGCAACCATGTGGTGCGCAAGATCAACACCAACTATATGTCCGCCGGGCTTGGTCACCGTATCTCCGAAGGCCTGATGGAAGAGACAGTGGATTTCCGCACGCACGGCGGCCGCCCGAGGGATATCTCGCTGGGCATCACACCCATTGACGTGGCCTTTATCGCCGCGCCTGCCGCTGACTGCGCGGGCAACTGCTCGGGTAAAATCGGCCCTTCCGCCTGCGGCAGCCTCGGCTATGCCATTCCCGATGCGATGTACGCCAAAAAGGTGATCGTCATTACCGATCATCTGGTGGATTACCCCCTGCAGGGCTGGTCCATCCCCGAAATTTATGTGGACCATGTGGTACAGGTAGATGCCATCGGCAATCCGCAGGGCATCGTATCCGGCACCACCAAAATCACCCGCGACCCCGTGGGCCTCATCATGGCGCAAACTGCGGTCAAGGTGATTCAGCACTCGGGCCTGCTCAAGGATGGCTTCTCCTTCCAGACGGGCGCAGGCGGCGCTTCGCTGGCTGCCGCGCAGTTCCTCAAGGAGATCATGCTCAGGGACAACATCAAGGGCTCGTTCGCATCGGGCGGCATCACCGGCTATCTGGTGGATATGCTCAATGCGGGCTGTTTCAAGAGCCTGATGGACGTGCAGTGCTTTGACCTGAAGGCTGTGGAATCCATCCGCACCAATCCCGCGCATCAGGAGATCAGCGCCATGCAGTACGCATCGCCCGCTGCTGCCAGCGCGGTGGTGGACAAGCTGGATGTGGTCATCCTCGGCGCTACTGAGGTGGATACCGATTTCAACGTCAACGTCCATACCGATTCCAACGGCTATATCATGGGCGGCAGCGGCGGTCACAGCGATACGGCAGCCGGCGCAAAGCTTTCCATGATCATTGCTCCCCTGTTCCGCGCAAGACTGCCCATCGTGACCGACCGTGTATCCTGCATTTCCACCCCCGGCCGTGATATCGATGTGCTGGTCACGCAGCGCGGCGTGGCGGTCAACCCCAAAAATGCGGAGCTTATGCAGCGCCTGAAGGATGCCGGCCTGCCCGTTGTGGATATTCACGAGCTCAAGGACATTGCCGAACGCATCACGGGCAAGCCGCAGAAAACGGAGCGCAGCGGACGCACCGTTGCCAATGTGATCTACCGCGACGGCAATATCATCGATACCATCCAAAGCGTATAAAGAGGTTTGCGTATGAGAATGATTCAAGCTGAAAAAGTAACGGAGGTCGTGCGCCGTTTGTGCATCGAGGCCAACTGCCACCTGACCGACGACCTGAAAAACTGCATCACCGCCTGCCGCGCCTGCGAGCCTTTCCCTGTGGCGCAGGGCATTCTGGATCAGATCATTGAAAACTACACCATCGCCGATGAAAAGAACGTGCCTGTCTGTCAGGATACGGGCATGGCCTGCGTATTTGTGGAAGTGGGTCAGGACGTGCATGTGGAAGGCTCTCTGGAGGAGGCCATCCACGAAGGCGTGCGTCAGGGCTATGCGGACGGCTACCTGCGCAAATCCGTCGTGCGCGACCCGCTTGACCGCGTCAATACCGGCGACAACACCCCCGCGATGATCTATTACAGCATCGTTGCGGGCGAGGAGATCAAAATCACCGTAGCTCCCAAGGGCTTCGGCAGCGAAAACATGAGCCAGATCAAAATGCTCAAACCCTCCGACGGTCTGCAGGGCGTGAAGGATTTTGTGGTAAAGGTCGTGGAAGAAGCGGGCCCCAACCCCTGCCCGCCCATCGTTGTGGGCGTTGGCGTGGGCGGCACGTTTGACAAGGCTGCCTTCCTTGCCAAGAAGGCGCTGCTGCGTCCTGTGGACAGCCACAACGCCGACCCCTTCTATGCCGCGCTGGAGGATGAACTGTTGGAGAAGATCAACGCCCTGGGCATCGGCCCGCAGGGCTTTGGCGGCAAGACCACCGCGCTGGCTGTCAACATCGAAAAAATGCCTACCCACATCGCGGGTCTGCCTGTGGCGGTCAATATCAACTGCCACGTTACCCGCCATCAGTCCGAGGTGATCTGAGATGACCAAGAAGATTCAAACGCCCTTTACCCGCGAGGACGCGCGTAAGCTGAAGGCGGGCGACAGCTGCCTCATCACGGGCGTTATTTACACCGCCCGCGACGCCGCCCACAAGCGCCTGTGCGAACTGGCTGCGCAGGGCAAGCCCCTGCCTGTGGACATGGAAAACGCCATCATCTATTTTGTAGGCCCCACCCCTGCCATGCCCGGTCAGGCTATCGGCTCGGCTGGCCCCACCACCTCCTACCGCATGGACGCGTATTCTCCCACGCTGATCGCCATGGGTCACACCGGCATGATCGGCAAGGGCAAGCGCAATGCCGAGGTCATCGCCGCCATGAAGGAATACGGCGCGGTGTATTTCGGCGCAACGGGCGGCTGCGGAGCATTGCTTTCGAAGTGCATCAAAAAGGCCGAGATCGTTGCCTATGAGGACCTCGGCGCGGAAGCCATCCGCCGCCTTAAGGTGGAGGATTTCCCCGTAACGGTCATCATTGACAGCGAAGGCAACAACCTTTACGAAAGCGGACGACAGGCATATCTCAGCTCGCTTGAAGCCTGAGGGGATCCACATGATGCAAGAATCACGCCGCGTAACTGTCGCGGATATCCTGTGCGCCAGAGATGAGCGCGCAGCCAAACAAGCGGCGCTGCTTGGGAAGCACGCGGTGCCGCTTGTTTCCTTTACCATGAACATTGCGGGGGATATCAAAACCGATCCCCTGATCGAACGTGCTTTTTCAGAGGGCGTTCGTCTCATCAGCAGGCAGCTTGAACGCATGCGTGTACGCGTTCATCACTTTGAACAGCACATTGCCTTTACGGGCTGCGAGGCGCTGTGGGCGGCGGAGGCGGATGCTTCCCTGCTCAAAGAGCGCATGTGCGTAATCGAAGAAACTCACGAGCTGGGCAGGCTGTTTGATATCGATGTGATCGATGCAAACGGTGCGCATCTTTCGCGCGGAACGGAGCGCACCTGCCTGATTTGCGGTGCGCCCGTTCGTTCGTGCGCGCGCAGCAGGACGCACAGCGCGGAAGAACTGTACCAAAAAGCACGAAGGATCATCAGTGGTTTTTTTGATCAAAACCATGCCCGCAAAGTGGGGGAGACAGCGCAGCGCGCGCTTCTGTGGGAAGCGCTCACCACGCCCAAACCCGGCCTGGTGGATGCCGAAAACAGCGGCGCACATCGCGATATGGATCTTTTCAGCTTTGCCGACAGCGCCTGTGCGCTGAGAAGCTATTTTGAAAAATGCGTGCTGCTGGGCATGCAAAATGTCAATGTAACGCACTTGCAGTTTGAAGGTATGCAGGCGGAGGATGACATGCTGCTTGCCGCGGGGGCAAACACCCACAAGGGCGCGATATTTTCGCTGGGCATCCTGTGCTATGCCATGGGCCATTGCGGCGAAGGGGCAGCGCAGGAGGCGGTGCTTCAAAAGACAGCCGAAATGGGCAGCGGCTTCCTTGCGCAGATGCAGAAAGCCGCGCAGAGCACGACAGGCGGCGAACAGCAGTATCGGCTGTACGGCCTCACGGGCGCGCGCGGCGAGGCGGCTTCGGGGTATGCAAGCGTAACACAAACGGCGCTTCCCGCGCTTCGCAAGGCGCTTGAGGATGGCAAGACTCTTCAGGAAGCAGGTCTGTATGCGCTGACCGCCCTGATGGCACAGGTGATGGATTCCAACATCATCCGCCGTGCTGGAATGGAAGGCCAGCAATGGGTGACGCAGCAGGCGCAAAAGCTGCTTGAGGAAGGCGTCACC
>JAZKYW010000083.1:0-8148 GCA_045612325.1 Candidatus Limiplasma sp.
ACTTCTCTGATCGATGCTGTGTACAATCAGGAGACCATCACCGTTATCATCCTTGATAACCGCATCACCGGCATGACCGGCCATCAGCAGAATCCTGCCAGCGGCAAGGATATCCACAATCAGCCCGCTCCCCAGCTCAACATTGAAAAGCTGGTGGAAAGCTGCGGCGTGAACGATATCACCATCGTTGATCCCTTCGACCTCAAGGCTACCGAGGAAGCCCTCAAGGCTGCTGTTGCCCGTGAGGAAGTCAGCGTGGTCATCGCCCGCCGTCCCTGCGCTCTGCTTGACAAAACGCCCAAGAAGCCCTACGTCATTGACGGCTGCAAGGGCTGCGGCGCCTGCATGAAGCTCAGCTGCCCCGCCATCGAGCGCCACGGCAAGCTGGTCAAGATCAACGCCGCCCTGTGCAATGGCTGCGGCATGTGCCAGCAGGTATGTCCCTTCAAGGCCATCAAGTGCGGAGAGGAGTGCTGAAGATGAAAAACTTTGATCTGGTCATCGTAGGTGTAGGCGGTCAGGGCACGCTGCTTGCCAGCAAGATCCTGGGCCATCTGGCACTGGGCGCAGGCTGCAGCGTAAAGGTGAGCGAAGTTCACGGCATGAGCCAGCGCGGCGGCAGCGTTATCACGCACGTTCGCGTGGGCAACGATGTATATTCTCCCATCGTTGCGCAGGGCGAAGCCGATTTCCTCGTCAGCTTTGAAGAGCTGGAAGCCGCACGCGCTGCCTCCTTCCTGAAGGATACCGGCGTTGCCATCGTCAACACGCAGGTCATCTGGCCCATGCCCGTCATCATCGGCGCGATGCAGTATCCCCAAGCGCCTCTGGCTGGCTTTGCGCAGAAGGTAGAGTGCGCTGATGCACTGGGCATCGCTGCCGAATGCGGCAGCCAGCGCGCGCTGAATCTGGTGCTGCTGGGCATGCTCAGCCGTCATCTGGAGTTCACCGAGGAAGCGTGGAAGGAATCCATCGCTGCCTGCGTGCCGCAGAAGACGCTTGAGACCAACCTTGCCGCCTTTGCACGCGGCCGCGCGCTTCATCAGTAACACACCAAAGGAGGAGCCGAAACGTGTCGGTCAAACAGATTTCGGTTTTTTATGAAAACACGCCCGGCAGACTGGCGCATTTTACCAGAGTTCTGGGCAACAATAACCTTGACCTGATTTCGCTGTCGGTGGTGGATGGCGGTCCTATGGGCATCATGCGCGGCATCGTTGTGGATTACAAACGCGCCATGGAAGTGCTCAAGGAGAACGGCTACACCGTTAAACTGACGGAAGTGCTTGCCATCAGCGTAGCCGACCGTCCCGGCGGTATGGCGGATGTGCTTGACCGCCTGGCTGCACACAATATTGCCGTGGAATATCTCTACAGCTTTGTGCGCAATGACGGCGGACAGTCGCTCATCATTTTCCGCGTCAATCCTCTGGATGAGGCAGAAAAGGTGCTTGAGGCCGCGGGCATCAGGCTCGTATCCCATGAAGAGCTGCACAGCCTGTGACGCTCGTGGGTACAGGAAGGACTTAGCATGCTGAGAAACAACCGTGTGCTCATCAATCTGGATGCGCTCCGGAACAATTATCGGCTTTTGAACGAGCATCTGCCCTCTGATGTGCAGGTGATGTGCGTGATCAAAGCCGATGCGTACGGTCACGGCATACTGGAATCCGCGCGTGCGCTTTCACAGGCGGGTGCGCGCCATTTTGCCGTAGCCATCCCCGAGGAAGGCGTGCTGCTCAGGGAGCACGCCATCGCGGGGGAGATCCTCGTGCTGGGCGCGGCTGTGCCGAGAGCTGCGAGCGAGGCTATCCGCTACGATCTTTCACAGACGGTTTTTACGCCTGAAATGGTCATGCTTCTGGAAGAAGAGGCTGAACGGCAGGGGAAAGAAGCCAAGGTTCATATCAAGCTGGATACGGGCATGAACCGCATCGGCTTGCGTACGGTAGAAGAAGCCAAAGCATTGGCGGATGCGCTTGCCAAATGCCGCTATGTGAAAGCGGCGGGCATCTATACGCATATGGCTGCCGCTGACGAACCGGAGGACGGCGAGATCAACGCCTTTACCCGTTCACAGCTGGACAGATTCCGTGCGCTGCGTGCCTGCTTTGATGCAGACATCCCCGTTCATGCCGCCAACAGCGCGCTTTCGCTGCTCGCGCCCGATTCGGGCTCCGATCTTGTGCGTGCGGGCATCGTGCTCTACGGCTATCCGCCCGTACAGACCGAACTGGATTTTCAGTCCGTAATGAGCTGGCAGACCGAAGTGGTGCATGTGAAAACCGTGCAGCCCGGCGAGTGCATCGGCTACGGCTGTGCATTCCGTGCCGAAAAGGAAATGCGCATCGCAACGGTCGCGGTTGGCTATGGCGACGGTTATCATCGCCTGTGCTCCAACGGCGGCGCCATGATCATTCGCGGCGTGCGTGCGCCCATCGTGGGCCGCATCTGCATGGATCAGACCATGCTGGATGTAACGCATATTCCCGACGTTGCCGTGGGCGACGAAGCGGTCATTCTGGGTAAGCAGGGCAGCGAATCCATCGATGCCGAGGAAATCGCCCGCTGGGCGCATACCATCGGTTATGAGGTGCTGCTCTCCATTGCGCCCCGCGTGATCCGCCTGTACGAAGGCCGCTGAGAACTGTTTATCAATCCATTCAAAACGGAAAGGGAAACCATTATGCAGAACAAAGGAAAGAACACCCCTGTCGAACTGGTGCGCAAGCCGATCATCCGCGGCTCCTGGCACGGCAAGGACGCTTACAAAATTGCGTGGAAACGCGCTCTTTCGGTGTTTGCAACTACTGCGATCTATCTTTTCGGCTGCATCCTGCTCAGCCTTGATGCGCTTTGGGCACGCGTGGTGATGAGTCTTACGCTGGTGGTTGGCGTCATGTACTATCAGTACGTCAACGGCATTACGCAGGGCGAAAATGACGCTGCTTACGGCGAGATCATCTATGCCCGCAGAGAAAGCGGCAAGAATGTGCCTGACGATGAGTGCGAACGCAGCTATCATCCCATGAAGGGCATCTTTGCCTCTGTTCTGGGCGCTGCGCCCTTCATGCTCATCTGCCTGGTGTTTGCCTTTATGGCAAAGCCTGTTTACTACACGCTGGGCGTGCTGCCCTCCTGGACCGAAGGCCTGATGACTCAGACGGAGTTTGGCACGGGCCTAATCCACTATGCTGTTGAAGAGCCTTTTACCCTGACGGATACGCTGCGCCTGATGGTACGCAGCATGGCGATGCCGTTTATCAACATTGCCACCAGTGTAAGTGTTGATGCGGTACTTGTTGCAGAGCGTCTGAGCCCCCTGTTCGTGCTGCTGTCTCCTCTGGGCTATGGCCTTGGCTATCTGGGCGGTCAGCATCTCCGCGACCAGGTCAACACCGGTATCAAGGTAGGCGATGACCGCAAGAAGAAGCGCGAAATGAAGGCCCGCAAAAAGCGTCAGCGTCAGCAGCGCACCACCACCAAGGGCCCCGAGCGTCTGGTGTAAGCTATGCATATCATTGCAGGACAGCGCAGAGGCGCACAGCTGACAGCCCCCAAGGGCATGGATACCCGTCCTACGCAGGCCAAAGTAAAGGAATCCCTGTTCAACATTATTCAGGTGTATGTGCCTGAGGCACGCGTGCTTGATTTGTTTGCAGGTAGCGGCAACCTTGCGCTGGAAGCGCTCAGCCGCGGTGCGCAAAGCGCCGTGATGGTGGATATGGACCGCGAAGCAGTGGCATGTATCCGCAAAAATGTGGAGAAACTACGCTTTGAGGATTGCACACAGCTGTACAAGTGCGACTGGCGGCAGGCCATCGTGCAGATGAAGGCCAACGGTACGGAGCCGTTTGACCTGGTCATGCTCGACCCGCCTTACCGCATGACGGAACTGAACGAAATGTGTGCAGCTTTGGCGGATGCAGGGCTGCTTGCTCAGGAAGCGATGATGGTGCTGGAACACCGCACCGGTGAATTCGGCCGTCCTGACGAGCGCTTTGAAGAGTGGAAGGAACGCACCTATGCCGATACGCAGATCCATTTCTATCTGTACATCGGCGAAAGCAAGGGGGAGTGACGATGCCCGCCGGAATTTGCGTGTATCCCGGCAGCTTTGACCCGATCACTGTGGGCCATATGGACCTGATCGAACGTGCGGCTTCGCTGTTTGATGAAGTGGTGGTCGCGGTGCTGCGCAATCCCGCCAAAACAGGCTGCTTTGCCGTGGATGAGCGTATCGCGATGCTCAAAAAGGCCTGCAGCCATCTTACCAATGTAACCTTTGACTCGTTTGAGGGGCTTTTGGTGGATTATATGCGTTTGCGCGGTGCACGCATCGTGCTGCGCGGCGTTCGCGGTGCAAAGGACTTTGACAGCGAGTGCATCATGGCCCAGCTCAATCACGATATGGCTCCCGATGTGGAGACGCTGTTTATGACAACAGCGCCGCAGTATGCGCATATCAGCTCCAGCGCTGTGCGCGAGATCGGCATGTTTGGCGGCGATGTAACGCCCTATGTGCCCGCAAGCATCGCACAGGATGTTGCTGCTAAATTTTCAAAACCCGCCAATGGCTAAGGAGGATATTGCCGTGCAACAGGATACCATCACCAGTTATACCGAATATATCCATGACATTTACGAGATCATTTCCAAGGCTCCCCGCGTGCCGCTGACGGCTGACCGTTGCATCATCGAACGCAGCCATATGCTTGAAATCTGTAATGCCATTCGAGAAGGGCTGCCCACTGCGATCGCTGAGGGCGAGTGCATTGTGCAGAACCAGAACAGCATTATTTCCGAGGCAAAGAAACTGGCTGAGGATACTGTGCAGAAAGCTGATCAGAGTGCTGCTCAGATGCTTGCAGATGCGCAGCAGCAGGCAAACCAAATGGTTGCTCAGGCCCAGCAGCAGGCGAATGATATGCTTCACAAGGCGCAGCAGCAGGCTTCCTCTATGGTGCGTGAAGCACAGGAACAGGCCGGCAGAATCATCAATGACGCCGAAAACCGCGCCCGCCAGCTGATCAGTGAGCAGGAGATCACCGCGCGTGCCAATATGGAAGCAGAGGACCTGCGTCAGTCTACCCGCGAGGAAATTGACAAGCTGTATTCTGAGGTGTATCAGCACATTGACGAGATGCTGGTGCAGCTGGATCGTTCCATCAGCGAAAAGCTCACCGGTATCCGCATGACCCGTCAGCAGCTGGAACAGACCATTTCCATGCGCTGAAAAAATGAAGAGATCAAAACGGGGATGCTTTGTGCAGCGGCGTTTTTTGCCATGGTTCAAATCGCCCTCTTCTGCCAACAATACACACGAAGCAAGGGAGGGAGAGGGTTTGAAAAAAAGCAAGGCAGCAGGAAAGCTGCTTTTGTTCAGTGCTGCCGCAGCATTCGCGCTGCTGATGTGGCCTGAAGCGAATATTCCTGAGGTGGATACGGTGCGTGCTGCGCAAGGCACGCTGGTGCGTACGGTGATGCTGGACGGCGTAGTTGGTTATACGGACGAGCAGGTGCTTGTAAGCCCCAAAAACAGCGTTGTAACAGGCGTAAATGTGCGTTCAGGGGATATGGTCAAGGCGGGGCAGCTGCTGATTCAGCTGGACGCATCTGCCGAGGAGGAAGCCCTTGCCAAGCTTTATCAGCTGAAATATGACTACGACAGCCTGTTTGCGCAAGCGGATGCCGCTGTATCCGCGCTTGCGGTGCAAACGCAGCTTGAGTGGCAGCAGACGGAAAATCAGCTGCTTGCAGCGATTGCCGCATCACAGGTGCGCGCGCTGAAGGATGGCGTTGTGGAAACGATTAGCGTCAAGGAAGGCGGCTTTGCTGCGGAAACGCAGGTGTTGATCACTGTGCATGGCAGTACGAAGCGCATCGCCGTGCAGGCGTGGGCGCAGGACGTGGAAGGATTGGCGGAAGGCGCTACAGGCTTAGCGGTAAAGGGCGGCAACAGCTGCCCTGTTGTCCTTGCCGAGGTGCAGCCGATACAGCAAAATCCTGCTATGCGTATGATGATTTTTGAACCGGTTGAAGAAGCGTTGGCTTCGTATTTCGGAAACGGCACACAGGTAACGGTAGAGGTACTCAAAGACGCGGAAATGTACGCAGCCATTGTGCCGCTGGAAGCGTTTGACGCGGAAGGCTGTCTTTGGTATGCTGAGAACGGCGTTGTGCACAAAGAAAACGCAAACGTGGAAAGCTTCAGCATGACACATGCAGCGGTAGAGGAAATATGGGCAGGGCGGGATGTGATCTTACATCCCGAAATGACGGCACTTGAAAACGGCATGAGGGTGCGGGTGACACGATGAAGCGTTTTGATTTGTGGAAATTGAGCATCCTCAACGTGGTTTCAACGCCTGTCAGGTCTGTGCTGACGGTACTTGGCTTTGCCATTGGCGTAGGAGCCATTCTTGCCGTGCTTACGCTTGGCGGCGCGGGCAAGGTGCAGGTGGAAGGCGAAATGGCGAGACTGGGCATCGACCGCGTATGGATATCTGCCGGTGCGGACGGGCGGCTGCAAAGCGGCACAGGGTACCGGCTTGAAAAACTGACAGGCGCAAGCAGCTCTGAGCTGATTTATCTGCCCGCTCAGGCTGAATATAAAGGTAAGAAAATCGATTTTACCGTTTGCGGCTGCGACGTGAATTATTTGGATGAATTGAATATCAGCCAGGGAAAGCGACCCTCTCATTTTGAATGGAAAAAAGGGTTGCCGCTCGTCCTGCTGGGAGAGGATTTGGCGGCAGAGCTTGAGATAAACGTGGGGGAATATATGAGCGTACTCGGGCGCAGCTGCATGGTTTGCGGCATCGTTGGCACGAGCGAGGGCGTTAACACACTTCCGCCCGAAACAGCTGCGATGATTCCAATAGAGACGGCGCTGGTATTTACAGGCGGTAACGTGCAGGAGATACGTCTGTCGCCTTCAAGCGGGATGTCTGTGAAAACATTACAAAAACTGACTGAACGTGCGCTTGGGTATATGGATTCATCCGCCCAGACATCCGCCATGGATGTGCAGATGGAAGCAGCTTCGGGCGTTATCGTGACATTTGTGGATGTGCTCAAATGGGTAGCCTACGTATGCGTGCTTGCGGGCGGCATCGGGGTGATGAATATACTGCTGGTCAACGTACGTGAAAGAAAACGTGAAATAGGCATTATGAAATCTCTGGGCACTACGCCCGGGCAGATTTGTGCACTTTTTCTGCTGGAAGCGCTTGCCTATGCGGTCATCGGCGGGGGAACGGGGCTGCTCATCGGCTTTGCACTGATTCGAATTGCGGGAAACAGCATACAGCTTAACGCCAGTGCAAGCATCAGGGATTGCATCGGCGTGTTTTTGGCAGCGCAGGCCGTAGGGCTTTTCTTTGGCGTGCTTCCCGCGTTTCGTGCTTCTTTGCTTCGCTGTGTTGATGCGCTCAGGCAGGATTAATGACATATGAAACAGAATATTCATATCTATCTGGGACATATTTGACCGCTGTGTACATCCTGTACAAATAGAGCGCTCAATATTGGTGGATTTGGCCAATTTCATTTTTGGAGAAAAACAGATATAATATCTACAGTTCCATTGCTGCGCCCTGTGTGCAGGGTGTAAGCGCATACAAAATAAGGAGGCTGTCTACTATGGCTAGCGTATCCCTCAACCACATCTATAAGGTTTACTCCGGCAACGTTACCGCTGTAAGCGATTTCTGCCTGGACATCGAAGACAAGGAATTTATCGTTCTCGTTGGTCCTTCCGGCTGCGGTAAGTCCACCACCCTGCGCATGGTTGCCGGTCTGGAAGAGATCTCCAGCGGCGAACTGTACATCGGCGACCGTCTGGTAAACGACGTTGCTCCCAAGGATCGCGACATCGCCATGGTTTTCCAGAACTACGCTCTGTATCCCCACATGACCGTTTTTGACAACATGGCTTTCGGTCTGAAGCTGCGCAAGACTCCCAAGGCTGAGATCAAGCAGCGTGTAGAAGAAGCCGCCAAGATTCTGGACATCAGCCACCTGCTGAACCGTAAGCCCAAGGCTCTGTCCGGCGGCCAGCGTCAGCGTGTTGCTCTGGGCCGTGCTATCGTTCGTGAGCCCAAGGTCTTCCTGTTCGACGAACCTCTGTCCAACCTGGACGCCAAG
>JAZKYW010000084.1:0-2395 GCA_045612325.1 Candidatus Limiplasma sp.
GCAAAGCCCGTTGGTGAACGCACGCACGCCTGCCGCGGGCAAAACGCTTGCAAGCGCCGCGCCGAGGATGACGCCCTTGAGCACATACGCGGCATACGCCGTGCTGCCCATCAGCCCATCCACCCAGCGAAACAGCGTGCACACCAGCGCACAGGCGGCAAGCGGTGCAAACACTACCAGCAATTTTCTCAGCAGCATTCTTCCGCCTCCTGCTTTGCAGCCGCAAGGGCAGCCTCGCGCTCCTTGGCGGTCATATCGGCCTTGGCAAACAAATCGGGGCGCACCTTGAGCGTGGTCAGAAGCGATTGCTCCCTGCGCCATTTTTTGATTTTGGCATGGTCGCCGCTGAGCAGCACCTCAGGCACTTCCATGCCTTCAAACTCACGGGGACGGGTGTAGTGCGGATACTCGAGCAGGCCGTCGGTAAAGCTTTCCTCGCCCGTGCTCTCATCGCTGCCAAGCACGCCCGGCACATAGCGCGCCACCGCGTCAGTCAGCACCATGGCAGCCAGTTCGCCGCCTGTAAGTACGAAATCGCCGATACTTACTTCCTCATCCACCACAAGGTCGATGGCACGCTGGTCAACGCCCTCATAATGTCCGCACAGCAAAATCAGCCCCTCTTCCTGCGCAAGCGCTTCCACCATCTGCTGGTTCAGCTGCCTGCCGCGGGGGCTCAGATAGATGCAGCGACCGTTGTATCCCTGAGAGCGCATATCGCGCACGCAGTCCACGATGGGCTGAGCCATCATGACCATGCCCGCGCCGCCGCCGAAGGGATAGTCATCGGTGTTTTTATGCTTTTTCTGGCTGTAGGGGCGAATGTCCACCGGTCGGATGTCGATGAGCTTTTCCTGACGCGCACGTCCGATGATGGACGTGTTGAGGAAGCTTTCGAACATCTCCGGAAACAGACTAAGAATGGCGATCTTCATAGAGCGCGACCTCTTCCAGCTTGTTTTCGTCCAAAACCAGCTTGCCCTCGTCGGCATTCATTTCCAAAAGCACTTCCTTGAGTGCGGGGAACATGAGCGTACCCTTGGGGGTCTTCAATACAAATACGTCCACGCCGCCGGGGGTGAGCACATCCTTGAGCACGCCCACGGGATTGCCCTTGGTATCAAAAGCCTTGGCGCCAAGAATATCGGCGATGAATACTTCATCCTCGCCCAGTTCAACGGCGTTTTCGCGGTCTACCCACAGCTGGATGTTGCGCAGCTTCTCGGCCTCGTTGCGGTCTTCAACGCCCTCAAACTTGAGGTATACGTCGTCGCCCTGCACGCGGGAGTCGGTCACGGTCATCTGCTCGTAGCTGTCGCCGCGCTTCAGAAACACGATCTCCAGATCATGAAAACGGTCGGGATCGTCGGTATAGTGGCGAACCTTCACTTCGCCGCGGATGCCCTGCGGACGAACGATCTCGCCCAGCAGCAAATATTCCTGCTTCATTCGTTTCTCCTTACAGAATCAAACTGAACAGAATAGAGAAAGGGCACAGGGCGCAAATTGCGCCCCGCGCCCTTGTTAAAGTTACTGGATCTCCACAAAAACAGGCTTCTGGTTCTTGGCGGTGGCAGCGCGCACCACAGCGCGGATCGCCTTGGCGATACGACCCTGCTTGCCGATTACCTTGCCCATATCCTCGGGAGCAACATGCAGCTCCAGGATGGTGGCCTCCGGCCCTACAGTTTCTTCCACAGTCACGGCGTCCTTATTGTCCACCAGAGACTTGGCTACGTATTCGACCAGTTCTTTCATCGGGATTAGCCCTCGATGATGCCGCTCTTCTTGAGCAGGGTGCGAACGGTGTCGGTGGGCTGAGCGCCGTTCTTGATCCACTTCTGAGCCTTCTCGGCGTCGATCTTAACGGTGGCGGCGGGCTCGGTCATGGGATCATAGTAGCCGATCTCCTCGATGAAACGGCCATCGCGGGGAGCGCGCTCGTCAGCAACGACGACACGGTAGAAAGGCATCTTCTTCATACCCATTCTCTTCAGACGAATCTTAACAGACATTTTCGGTTCCTCCTAATGCTTTTGCTGAATGATTGTTGTTATATCTGAAAATCACGTAGTGGTGATTGACAGGCCGGTGGGATACGTTGGAAGGCTCCGCCTCCCAAACCTTCCGCTCAAGGGCTTCGCCCTTAAGAATCCCGTGTTCATCCTGCTTTGCAGGATGAGGGGACGGAAGGATTTGCTTGTGCCTCTTTTAGAAAGGCATCCTCATTTTCATTTTACCGCGCTTGCCGGGACGCATGAATTTCTTCATCATTTCCTTGCTCTGCTCAAACTGGCGGATCAAGGCGTTTACGTCCTGCACGGTGGTGCCGGAGCCGGCGGCAATGCGCTTGCGGCGGCTGGCGTTGAGGATGTTGGGGTTGCGGCGTTCGCGG
>JAZKYW010000085.1:0-2616 GCA_045612325.1 Candidatus Limiplasma sp.
GCTGCCGTGGGTGCGGGGCAGGATGCCCACTTCGCACCAGATGGGGCGAACGTCGGTCAGACCGCGGCCGTCAGGACGGATGCCCTGCTCCAGGATCTTCTTGCGCATGATTTCCTTCTTCAGGTAGTAGATCGCGTCGGCGACCTCGCTCATGCGGCCTTCAAACTGCTCGGCGAAATGCTCGTTGACCTCAGCCTGAACCTGATCTTCACGATCCTTGCGCTCGTGACGGTCGGGGGTCTCGAACACCCAGCAGCACTTGTCATAGGCGAACTCGCGCACGGCGGCCTTCACGTCTTCGCCGGTGGTTACCAGGTCAACAACGGCCTTTTCCTTGCCGATCTCAGCCACGATGCTCTCGATGAAAGCAACGATCTTCTTGATCTCTTCGTGAGCGTAGAGGATGGCCTGCAGCATCTTTTCTTCGGTCATTTCCTTGGCGCCCGCTTCAACCATCAAAACGGCGTCCTTGGTGCCGCTGACGGTCAGGTGCAGGGTGCTCTTCTGACGCTGCTCTTCGTTGGGGTTGATGATCAGCTCATCATCCACACAGCCTACCACAACGGTGCCGGTGGGACCATTCCACGGAATATCGCTCACGGTCAGAGCGGCGGAAGAGCCGACCATGGCCGGAATTTCCGGGGGAATATCCTTGTCCACGCTCAGGCAGGTGGCAACAACCTGCACGTCGTTGCGCATGCCCTTGGGGAACAGGGGGCGCAGGGGGCGGTCGATCAGGCGGCAGGTGAGGGTAGCCTTTTCGGTGGGACGGCCTTCACGCTTGATAAAGCCACCGGGGATCTTGCCCACGGAATACTGCTTTTCTTCAAAGTCTACGCTGAGGGGGAAGAAATCAACGCCGTCACGAGCCTTTTCGCTCATGGTTACGTTGACCATGACAACGGTCTCGCCGTAGCGTACGAAGGCAGAGCCGTTGGCCTGCTGGGCGTACTTGCCAAACTCAATGGAAAGCGGACGGCCAGCCAATTCGGTCGAAAATACTTTGTAATCCATTGTTTAAATACTCCTCTACACACTTCAAACGCCGCAGCCTCGTGCTGCAGCGCATTTCACGGACGGTGCAAGCAGCGCATGCTGCCTGCTGCCATGCCGGTCACATGGAGAACTGCAAAAAACAGCCGCGGCGGCGGGTTGCCCCGCCACAGCGCGGCTGTTTTTAAAAACCTTACTTGCGCAGACCCAGCTGAGCGATCAGGTTACGGTAGCTCTCGATGTCGGTCTTCTTCAGGTAGTCCAGAAGGCCGCGACGCTTACCAACCATCAGCAGCAGACCACGACGGCTGTGGTGATCCTTCTTGTTGAGCTTGAGGTGCTCGTTCAGGTGGTTGATACGGTCGGTCAGCAGAGCGATCTGAACTTCGGGAGAACCGGTGTCACCTTCGTGACGGGCATAAGTGGCAATGATCTGGGACTTTTCCATTTGGGGTTGCCTCCTTGTAATGGTGACGGAAATCAAGTTCCGCCCCTTGGTAATCGCCGTACTCATAGCCTGAAGTTGGCGTTCAACAAGCTGCGGGCACGGTTCTGCGTGCGCATACGCACAGCCTTTATTCTACCACGCAAACGCTGTTTTGTAAACTGTTTTCCAATAAAAAACAGCCCCGCAAAGCAAAAACTTTTCGGGGCTGAAGGGCTTATAAATCAACGGAAAGAGAGGACCAGAACTGCAGGCACATCTGACCGGAAAGCGGCGCTTTGGCAGGCAGCATGCAGCTGACAGAACCGTCCTGCGCAAGATGGGCAAGCACGGGATAAGCATGCGCCTCGTCACACAGGAAGCAGCGGTAGCTGCCCGCGGGCAGGGTCTGCTTGCCGTGGGGGAGCAGCTTAAGACGGCAGCTGCTGCCTTCGCGGCTGTCCGGCTGCGCAAGCAGCTCATAGGGGCGTGCCAAGAGCTTGCGGGCGATTTCCGCATTGCCATTGGCAAGCATGCCGCGGATGACCGTGGAGCTTACATCCTGCTCGCCCATGGTGATTTTGGGCACGATGGACGTTTCAAAGCCCAGCGCGGCGCCAAGGGCGTTGAGCAGGGCAGGCGTGCCCTGACCCTTGCGGCCGAAGGTGTGGTTGTAGCCGCACACGATGTGCACGGGATGGAAGCGGCGCACCAGCTGCCCCACATACTCTTCAGGCAGCATGGTCATCACGTCGGAGGTGAAAGGCATGGCGCACAGTACATCCACGCCCATGGCTTCCATCAGTTCGTTGCGTTCGTCAAAGGTGCTCAGCAGGGGCGGACATTTTTCGGGCGCGATCACCTGCAGCGGATGCTCCTGAAAGGTGCATACCACCAGCGGCACGCCTTCACGGCGGGCAAGGGTGGCTGCGCGTTCCAGAAGAACGCGGTGACCGATGTGTACGCCGTCAAACATGCCCAGCGCAAGTACGCTGCGTTTGGCGCAGTATTTTTCATCCAGAACGATCTGCATCGTTGTTACCTCCTGTAGCTCAGTCCGCAAGCCACGAACGTACCTTCACCTGGTCGTCGTGACGCTGGGCGATGGCGCACAGTGCGCCATCCATCCACAAACCGAAAGGCGTGCCTTCGGCAGCGGGCGTTTCGTGCATGGCAGTAAAGCGTTCCCAGGGCAGATG
>JAZKYW010000086.1:0-15978 GCA_045612325.1 Candidatus Limiplasma sp.
TTGGCGATAGCCTCGTTGATGATCTTGGCAGAGGCCTCAGCGGCACGCATGCCCAGTTCGTCAGCAGTCTTGGAAATGACAATACGCATGGTAGTTTCCTCCTATGTTTCTTCTATTCGCAAAATTACTTCTTGACGTTGATTTCGGGGTAGAACTCGCCCAGGAACTCACCTACGTAGACCGCACGGTCCTCAGCCATGGACTTGTTGGCGGCGATGCCGATGCCGATGGACATGGCGCCTGCGCGGGTGTCGGCCATCTGGTTGAGGGGATCCTCAGTGTAGCCGCGGAACAGGTTGTTGCGCATGGCGGGGTCGCTGCCGCCGTGACCGCCGGGCAGGGGCTTAACGCGGCTGCGGTCGAAGGTGATGCACTCGCCTTCGCGGTTGTAGAACTTGATGTTCTGCTGGTCGAAAGCGGTGTCGGCTTCCAGACGGCCCTTGGTGCCGTTGATGACCAGCTTCATGCACTCGTAGGGGGAGTGAGCGGTCAGAGAGTAGCTCATCACAGCGCCCTTCTTGTACTTGACGTTGACGGATACGCTGTCCTCGATGTCGATGACGTCGGAGAACAGGCAGCGGTCGCGGTAGTAGTGGTCGGCATCCTCATTGGCCTTGTAGAGCTTGGCAACCATGCCGCCCTCGTAGGTGTCGATGTCGATGTAGAGCTCGCACTCCTTGGCGTAGGGGCAGGTGCAGCAGCGCTCGCCGTGGGGACGGCGGTTGTCGCCGTAGTAGCGGCGGGTACCGAAGGCGTTGACCTTCACGGGCTCGTCATCGATGATCCAGTTCACCAGGTCGAAGTGGTGGGTGGACTTGTGGATGAGCAGGGAGCCGGAATTGGCGCGGATGGAGTGCCAGCGGCGGAAGTAATCAGCGCCGTGGGAGGTATCCAGCAGCCACTCCAGATGCACGCTCAGAATGTCGCCGACAACACCGCTGGCAACCAGTTCCTTGATGCGTACGTAGTGGGGCATGAAGCGGCAGTTGAAGGTAACGGTGACCTTGTGACCGGTGCGCTTTTCGGCTTCGATGATGGCGGCGCACTTTTCATCGGTGGTGGTCAGGGGCTTTTCGGAGATGACGTCGCAGCCGAACTCCAAAGCCTTGATGATGTACTCGTCATGAGCGCAGTCCTTGGTGGTTACGATGACCACGTCGGGCTTGTGATCTTCGAGCATCTTGTCGAAGTCAGTGTAAGCGGGGATGTCCTTGCCCAGGTACTGGGTGGGGAACAGCGCACGCTTGGGGTTGATGTCGCACACAGCGGCGAGCTCGGCGCAATCGCCGTACTCCTTGACCAGCGGCTCCACGTAGGAGAACATTCCGCGCCAGCCGGTACCGACCAGACAATACTTTTTCATGGTTATCACAAATCCTTTCTACATGAACCTATAGGATCGGGGATCGAGTTGGGGAGCAGCCTTGTTATTCCTTCACGGCGTGACCGGGCAGGTAGCCGCGGAAGTCGTTGAAGAAGTTCTCGGCGGAACGCACTGCGAACACGGTGAGGGTATCCTCAATGAAGGTGAGCTGGATCTTGATGGAACCGAGGTAATCGTCTACGGCGTAGACGTTGCCAACGAGGGTGTTTTCGCTGTCCCAGGCAGCCTGAGAAGTGCAGCGATAGTTGGTGTCGAGGATGTCGATGCGCTTGCCGGCGTACTTCTCGGGGAAGAGGAAATCGCCGTATTCGCCCAGATAGAGGGGGAAGGAGCCCTGCTCGCCGCGCTTCTGGTAGGTGAGCACACACTTGTTATCCTCAAAATCCACCTTCATCCACTCAAAGCCCCAGTGGTTCTTGTCAAAGGCGTACTTGGTGCCGTTGATCTTTTCCATGATGGGGGAGGTGGCGGGGCCGTCCATCTTGGGCATGAGCAGGTTGCTTGCGGCCTTCAGCTCAGCCAGCTTTTCGGGATTCTCGGGCAGCGCCTCATCGGAGAGGTTCTTGAAGGTGTTGAGAATGCTGTAGCGGATGAAATCCTCAGCGTTGCTGATGGCCTGGGCATCGGCGGTGGTGATGAAAACCAGGTCATACTTGGGGTACATCATGGCGAACTGGCTGCCCATGCCGCAGCAAGCAAAGCCGTCGTCGGGCATCATCCAGAACTGATAGCCGTAGCCGCTGACGGATACGCCGCCGTGGGCAACGTAGTTGCTGATCTGCTTGGTGGTGGCCTGGGTCATGTAATCGCGGTCCACCAGCTGCTTGCCGTTCCACTCGCCGCGCTGCATGCAGAACTGACCGAACAGGGCCAGATCGCGGGTGGTGCACATGATGCCGCTGCCGGTCCAGGCGCGCTCGTCGGGGGACTTTACGCACCAGATATCCTTGCTCAGGCCCAGCTCGTCAAAGAGGGGACGCAGGTACTCAAGGATGGGCTTGCCGGAGATCTTTTCCACAATGCCGGCCAGCACAACGGTGGCGTTGGTATCGTAGTGGAAGATGGCGCCGGGCATCTGCTTGAGAACATCGTTCTTAAAGAAGCATTCCACCCAGTCGGGGGTATCCCAGTCGTAGCAGCCGGTCTCGTTGCAAACGGACATCATCAAAAGGTCGCGTACGGTGGTTTTCAAAAGATACGGAGAGGGATTCTCCGGAATATACTCAGGGAAGATGGGGGCTACCTTGTCAGTAAGGGACAGGCGGCCTTCGGTGATCAGCATGCCCACCGCAACAGAGGTGAAGCTTTTGCTGATGGAATACATGCGGTGCTTGATATCGGCGTCAAACCAGGGCTTGCAGTAACCTTCGGCGGCTACTTTGCCGTGACGCATCACGAGGTAGCTGTGCAGCGGGATACGATATTTTTTCATATCCTCGATGAAATCCAGAATAGCCTGGGAGGGGATACCGAGGGATTCGGGAGTAGCAAATACGAGGTTCTGTTCGGACACGGTTAACTCCTCCTACTGCGTGAAGAGAAAGAATGGGGTACCGAAAGGGGAAGGGCAAAAATCGGGGGCAGTCCGAGGCAAGCTTGCACCGAACTGCCCCCTGTGGGTCACTTGAGGTTATCGATCAGATATGAAGTTGTTAGCGGAAAACTTCGAGGGTCAAATTACTTGCCCAGGAAAGCGTTCAGCTGAGCCTGGCACTCGGCAACAACCTTATCGATGCCGGCCTCTTCCAGAGCGGCGTCGAAAGCTTCCAGAGAAGCGTTGATCTCTTCCATGGAGCCCAGCTTACCGAACTTCAGGTTGGTGTTGTACTCGTCGATCTTGGCGGAGCAAGCAGCCAGCTCGTTCTGTACGGGAGTGGGATCGAAGATGAAGCCCATCTGACCGGGCTTGGCCTTGGCGTTAGCTTCAGCCAGCTTCTCCATGAACTGAGCGGTACCCTTGGAGGCGGGAACCTTGGACTTCACCAGAGCGCCGGACTGAGCGCCGTACCAGTAGAAGTTGTTGTCGTTGTTGTAGTTCAGCAGGGAGGGATCGTCGGTGTTCAGGGTGCCGTCCTCATTCAGAGTGTAGTGCACGCCTTCCAGGCCGAAGCGGATAGCAGTAGCAATGAAGGGATCGGTGTTGATCAGCTCGAGGGCCTTCATGGCTTCGACGGGATGCTCACAGGTAGCGGAGATGGCGTTGGCGGCCATGTGCAGGTAGGAGGTCATAGCAACGTTGTCCTTGAAGGGAACGAAGGCAGTCTCCCAGCGCTTCTGAACGGGGTCGTCAGCGTTGATGCCGGCCTCAACCCAGCCGGAGCCGATGTCGTTCAGCACGTAGTTGGGCTTGAATACCTGGTCAGAGTCGTAGTACCAAACGTCGCCGTCATACAGCAGACCGTCCAGACGCATCTGGCCCAGGGTGCGGCACATGTTCTTGTACTCTTCGGACTGGAAGATGGAGAATACTTCGGAGCCGTCAGCGGCAAACTCGGTCATGCCTTCGATGCCGGCAACGTTAACGCCCAGCAGGGAGTTGATCTTCTCGAACTGTACCCACTTCTCGATGTCGGGGTAGCAGCGGGTGATCGGTACGCCCAGTTCCTTCAGTTCGGGGTACTTGGCGTCGCGAGCTTCCTTAGCGGTGTACAGGTAGGGAACGAGATCCTTGTAGCCGTTGATCTCGGTGGGGATGGTCAGGCCCAGCTCTTCGTTCAGGGTCTTGTTGAAGCGGGCAGAGTACATCTGCACGGAGTCCTTAACGGAGGGGATGGCGTAGATCTTGCCATCGATCTTCATGGCGTTGAAGAAGTCTTCGCCAACCAGAGCAGCGGTCTCGGGAGCGTACTGCAGCAGGTCGTCCAGGGGCATGAAGGCGCCCTTCTTGGTCCACTCTACGTAGGGCAGAGCGTCGTTGACGTTGATGATGTCCATCTTCTGACCGGACATTACCATGGGCTGCATCTTCTGGCCGTATTCATCGGTCTGAACATAGTGGAAGTTGATCTTAACGCCGATCTTTTCGATCATGTACTCGTTGATGGCGTCCCAAACCATCTGGTTGGAAGCGGCGGAGCCTTCGCGGACGTACCACTCGAGCTCAACAACGGGAGTTTCGGCCACAGCGGAGGTCATGCCGAGCAGCATGCACAGGGCCATCACCAGGGAAAGAATCTTACGCATTGGTAGTTTCCTCCTTGTAATGAGTTTTTATCTTTTCAAGCCACCCGACCCACAGGGCGGCTTTGAAACCATGTGGCGGCGTTTCTTAACCCTTTACGGAACCTACGGTCAGGCCCTGGATGAAGAAGCGCTGGAAGAAGGGGTAAGCGAAGATGATGGGCAGGGTGGATACCACCAGGATGGCCATACGGGTCTGCTCGGTAGGCATGGACATGAGCAGGCGCTGACCGTCGGGGGTGGAGGCGTAGTCGGAGTTGTTCTTGATGAAGTCCAGCTTCTGCTGAATGCGGGTAAGCATGGTCTGAACAGGCACCAGCTTGGGGTTGTCGATGTAGAGCATGGCGGTGAACCACTCGTTCCACTTGCCTACCATAACGAACAGGGCGATGGTGGCAAGGCCGGCCTTGGACAGGGGCAGAACGATGGAGGTAAACACGCGGAAGTCGGAAGCGCCGTCGATGGCGGCAGCGTCGAACATCTCAACGGGGATGGTGGACTGGATGAAGGTGCGCAGTACGATAACGTTGAAGGTGTTTACCAGACCGGGCAGCACCAGGATCCAGAAGCTGTCGTAGAGGTGCAGCACGTTAACGTTGATGATGTAGCTGGGTACCATACCGCCGGAGAACAGCATGGGGATGAGCAGCAGGATGGAGTAGAACTTCTTGCCGGGGAAGCGCTGCTGAGCCAGAACGAAGGCGAAGGCAGCCATGGTGAAAACCGACAGGAAGGTGTGCAGGGCGGTGGTAACGATGGTTACCTTGTAGCAGTCCAGCAGCTGGGAGCCGGTCTTGAACAGGCCCTCGTAGGCAGTGAAGGTGATGCCGGAGGGGATGAAGGCGAAGCCGTTGTAGGCAAGGCTCTCAGAGGAGGAGATGGAGATGGAAACGACCAGCAGCACCGGCAGTACGGTACAAATGGCCATAGCAACGAAGAACGTGCTCAGGAGGATGTTGGTCAGAGGGCTTACGCGGTTGATTCTCGCGAAGGAGTTCATTTCGGTGGGAGCTTTCTTCTTGAAAATTGCCATGATTCGGTTCCTCCTTTCTTAGAACATCGAAGATTCTTCGTCGATCTTGGTTACCACCCAGTTGGCGCCGAGCACCAGGATGAGGCCTACGAAGCTCTGATACAGGCCCGCGGCAGAGGACATGCCGGTGTCGCCCAACATCTTCAGAGCGCGGTAGATGTAAGTGTCGATAACGTCGGTGTACTCGTAGAGGGCACCGTTGTTCTGGGTAACGTTGTAGAACAGACCGAAGTCACCCTTCAGCAGAGAACCTACGGACATGATCAGCATGATGGTGATGATCTTGCGCAGGGGGGGCAGGGTAACGTAGAGAGCCTGCTGCAGCTTGCCGGCGCCGCCAAGCACTGCGGCCTCGTAGTACTCCTGGGAGATACCGGAGATGGAAGCTACGTATACGATGGAGCCGTAGCCTACGCCGCGCCATGCGTTGATGAACACCAGAATGAAGGGCCACACGTCTTTGTACATGTACCAGTCGCGCTGTTTGCCGCCGAACGATTTGACGATGCGGTTGAGGATACCGGAGTTGCCGCCCTTGAGGAAGGCGTAGGCGATGATGGCAACAACGGCCATGGACAGGAAGTTGGGCAGAATGATCAGGGTCTGCAGGGTCTTGGCCAGACGCTTGATGTACAGCTCATTGAACAGAATGGCCAGGATGACCGACAGCGAGGTATTCACCAGAATAAACGCCACGTTGTAGAGGATGGTGTTTCGGGTGATGCGCCACGCGTCGCTCGTTTGGAAGAGGAACTCAAAGTTCTTGAAGCCGATCCATTCGCTGCCGAAGAAGCCGCCCTGGATGCTGTACTTCTGGAAAGCGAGCACCACGCCGAACATGGGAGCGTAGGAAAAGGCCAGCAGGCTCAGCACGGCGGGCAGAGCCAGCACATGCAGACGCCAGTAGCGCTTGAAGTGAAGGATGATACGTTCCAACAGGGTATGGGGGTTGGGCTTGATGACTTGATTACCGGCAGTCAAAGCGAGCGCCTCCTTCTTTGTAATTGAGGGAACTAAGAACGATCTTTTCGATACCGATCATCGGTATCCGTGCTTTTTTGCTGTACAAAAAAGCACAGCAATCATTCTCGGCGCGTATCAGTATGTAATCCGCACCGGATTATAGAACAAGTATACAATTGTGACGGAGCAATTTCAACCATAAATAACAATGAAACCCGCAAAAAATTCATGAATTATTTACGAACGTTATTTTGTACGGGTACATTGATCACGGCATCCAGTCCGCCTTCGGGGGTGAGCCGGTAGCGTATGCCGTAGCCCTCGCCCATGAGGATACGGATGCGCTTGTTCACGTTGCGCACGCCGATGCCGAATTTCTGCTCCGTAGCCTCGGTCTCGGCGGCGAGGGTGCTGTTGAGCTGCTCGGCGTTTGCGCCGGTGCCGTTGTCGGTCACATGGATGCAAAGGCCGTCTTTTTCCTCTGCGCACCATACGCGGATCACCAGCTGCTCCGCGTTTTCGGCATGGAAGAGGGCGTTTTCCACCAGCGGCTGCAGCATCAGGCGCGGCACGCGCACATCCATGTATTCCTCCGGCACGTCGCACTCAAAGCGGAAACGGTCGGAGTAGCGCAGCTTCTGGATTTGAATGTACTGGCTCAGGTAATCGATCTCTTCCTTTAAGGTAGCGCCCATGTGGGAAAAGCGCAGAGAGTATTTGAGAATGTTGATAAGGGAGGCGACCATGGTGGCAATGTCGTCCTCGCCGTTGATGAGCGCGATGCAGGCGATGGAGTCCAGCGTATTATAAATGAAGTGCGGGTTGATCTGTGACTGCAGCGCCTTCAGCTCCGTCTTTTGCAGCTGAGCGTTGCGCTCGCGCTCAAGGGCGGAGATGCGGTGGATATTGTCCACGATGTCGTTGTAGCTGTGGTACAGCCGCTCGATCTCGTCATCGCTCCTGGGCACGGGGATGGGCTGGGGCAGGGCGTTGGCGGCGCGGTAGCGGGCCATGGAGTTGGAAAGGTTGAGGATGGGTGCGGAGAGCCTGCGGCTGAACATGATGGAAATGAGCAGCGCGGCGGCAGCCAGCGCAAGGCCCGCAACGCCGATGATGGGGAGCATGCCGCTCAGCGCCTGCCATGCGTTGGAGGAGGGGGTGAGCAGCACCACGCGCCACTCGCTGCCCACGGCGCGGCTGGCTACGCTGTAGCGTCTGCCGTCCACATGCAGGTGGGTGAGGGCGCCGTCCTGCAGGCTGTATACGTCTGCAATGCTCTGCGGCACCGCGCCGCCTGCGGGGAAGAGCGTTTCATCGGTGCTGCCCATCAGCACATCGTTGTAGAGCAGAAGGCTGACGGAGCCTTCGCTCATCTGGTCGTCAAGCAACAGCTCGCTGAGCACGCTGCGGGGCATGGCGTAGAGCATCACGCCGATCTCGGCATTGTAGCGGGGGTCGGCAAGGTGGATGCTGCGCAGAAGGTGCGCAAAGAACACGGTATCAGGCTTGTCGGGGTGGCAGAAGGCATAAATTTGCGCATTGTAATCGCGGGCAGTCTGATACCATTCCTCCTCCGCCACGGCAACGGAGCTGTATACATGCACATTGGGGAAGATATCCAGCGTGAACTCCGTATCCGGGGCGTGGGAAAAGGAGAACTGGCCGTCCACCAGCAGCACCTGACGGGTGTTCTGCAGCCTTGTGGCGGTGGGGGTGGCGGCGTTGGTAACGATGACGCGGTTGAGCATCTGCCGCTGGGTGATGGGGTTGTCAAGCTCGACGAGCGCCCCCGCCAGCGTTTCGTTTACGCACAGGTTGTAGGCGCTTTGCTTGATATCCATCTGCAGGGCGTTGAACGTTTCGGCAGTCTTGCCCGTTACATACAGCTGCGCCTGCGTAAACTGCTCCTGATACTGGCTTTGCAGGTAGACGAAAATGAGGCAGGCCACCGCCGTGATGATGACGAAGCTGGATACCAGAAAATAGCGGAACGTACGTTTCAGGATGCTGGAATGCATGGGCGGAACGTCTCCTTATATACAGATCGGCAGGCGAAAAAGGCGGAGGGGGGTCATTCCCGTCCGCCGCTGAGCATGATGCTCTTGTATTTGCTGGGGGTAACGCCCACAGCCTTGCTGAAAAGGCGCGTAAAGTAATCGGGGGCAACGTAGCCCGTGCGGATGCTGACTTCCTTGACGCTGATGGTATCATCCAAAAGCATCTTCTTGGCCTGCTCCACACGCACCTCGTGAATGTAGGTAACAACGCTTTTGCCAAGGCTCTTTTTGAACAGCGCGCCCGTGTAGATGGGAGAGAGATGCACCCATTCGCTTACCTTGGCTACGGAGAGGTCGGGGTCCATGAAGTGGGTGTCGATGTATTCCACCATGCGGCGCACATGCGAATCCGCCGAATCGCCCGAGTCGCACAGGCGCAGACAGCGGCGGCAGGTGTCGGTGACCAGCTTGAGCAGATCATCCACATGCTTAAGGCCGGGATACACCGCCATGGTCTCGCGGCGCAGCATGTCCACCTCGTTTTTGAGTAGGGATACCTCCTGCGCCTGGTCAAAAAGCGTGCCGAGGAACATGGAGCCGAAGTGCTTCAGGTCATCGCGGTGGATCTTGCTGGTGGCAAGGTAGACAAAGGTAGCGGGCAGGGTCTCCTCGTCGCCGCTTTCCAGCGCCTCGCGCACGGTGGAGCGGATCTTGGCGCGGTCGGTGGTGATGCTGGTGTAGTAGCGGCGCTTTTCCATCTCGGACATGGCCTGCGTGATCTTTTCGGCGATCTCGCGCAGCTTGTCGGTGGTGAGGGGCTTCAAAATATACTCGTCAACGCCGCACTGCAGCGCCTCGCGCACGAGGGAAAATTCGCTGTGCTCGCTCAAAAGAATGACGCAGATATCCATCATGTTGTTGGCCAGGTTTTTGGCAAGCTCAAGGCCGTTCATCAGGGGCATCTTTACGTCCGTGATCACAAGCTCGGGCTTTTCGCGCAGGGCGGTCTCCAGCGCTTCCGCACCGTTGGACGCCTCCAGCACCTGCGAAAATTCCATCGTCTGCCACGGCAGCATCTGGATCAGACATTGACGCACAAATACATCATCATCCACGATCAGCGCCTTCATGTCCGCACCTCCTGCTTGATATTTTTTTGCGATCGCATACGCTATATTTCATGTTAAAACACAGGACGGAATTTGTCAAAACAAAATTTTGCCTTCGGGGGCAATAAAATGCATGATTTTTACGGGGCTTCTTTAATATTCATGGATGCTTATTGCCCTGTATGCGTTGAACTTTTCATGCAAAAAAAGTATAATGTGTATGCCTGAAAACAATAGCAAACCCCGGGAGGTGAAACGGGATGCGTTCCATGCTGAAAGAGCGTGCGTCCCTGGTTCCGAGCGCCCGAGTCCTGTGGGAAATACAGGACAGAATGCTGAGCCTGCCTGTGGAAACGGCAAGCAACCTCTATATGGATGTGCAGCGCCGCAGAGAAGCCGCCGAGCGTGAAGGCACGCTGCGCCGCGAAGCCGTCAAAGACGCCCAAACCCTGCAAGCATACAGGCAGGAGACGAAGCGTCTGTTTTTGCGTTGCCTGGGCGGCGTCGACGCCCCCGAAAATGCGCACAGGGTGCTTGGCAGCATCGACTGTGAAGGCTTTGTCATTGAAAAACTGCTGCTTGCCCCGCGCAAGGGCACCCATGTGACCGCCAACGTCTACGTGCCCAAAAAAGAGGGCGTCAAACCCGCCGTGCTTGTCACCGTGGGTCATGACGACCGCGGCAAGGCAGACCCCGAATATCAGTACCTTGCCCAAAGGCTGGCAAACAGCGGCATGGTCGTATTGGTGCTGGACCCTCTGGGTCAGGGCGAGCGTTTTGAACATTTTGACGTTCAGAGCGGCTTCCAGCCCATGCAGGGCTGCCCGGGCGAGCATGACCTGCTCAACTGGAAGGGCAATCTGCTGGGCATGCCCCTTGCACGCTGGTTTGTGCAGGACGGCATCGCAGCGCTTGATTATCTGTGCAGCCGTGAGGATGTGGATGAAAACCGCATCGGCCTGACGGGCCATTCCGGCGGCGGCACGCAGACCATCATGCTCATGGGTGCTGCGGGCGAACGCTTTGCCTGCGCCGCGCCCTGCGCCTACGTCACCGACAATCAGGCCATGATGGATCCCGCCATCGACCCCGATGATGAAATGCTCTGGCCCGGCAGCATCGCCGCAGGGCTGGATTATGTGGACCTGCTTGCAGGCGTCGCGCCGCGCCCCGTGCGCTTTTTGACCGACAGGCAGGATTTCTTCCCCCGCGAAGGCACGCTGCGCACGCTGGAAAAGGCGCGCGCACTGTGGGCAGCCGCAGGCAGCGAAACGCTGCCCGATATGGCCACCGCCGAATCGGGCCATGCCTACGCAAACAGCCTTGCCGACAGCGTAACGGCGTTTTTTGCAAAGCATCTGGGTGCTGAGGTGCAGGAGAAACCCTTTGTGCCCTTCACGCCCGAGGAGCTTTGGTGCACGCCCAAAGGGCAGGTGCTTCTCTACGACCCCGGCATGCGCACCGTGCATGATGAAATGAAGGATGTGCTCAAACAGCTGCAGGGCGGCTGGGGAGACGCTTGCGAATGGCTGAAGGATGCGCTGCGCATCGGCAGCCTCTCGGTGGGCGAGCCCCGCGTGTTCTCCGAAGGCGTGTGCGGGCATGTGCAGTACCGCTGCCTCCTGTGGAGACCGCAGCAGGGCTACTGGAACAGCGGCGTGCTGCTCAGGGATTTCCGTCAGGGAGACAAACCCCTGCCCACGGTGATCGCCCTGTGGCCCGAAGGCTGCGCAAGGCTTGCCGAGCATTCCGCGTGGATCCACCGCGTGATGCGCAAGGGCATGCAGGTGCTGGTGATGGATGTTGCCGCAAGCGGCGCGCAGTTGCCCGCAAGGCTTGGCAACACCTGCATGTACGTGGGCTGGAGCACCATGTACAACCTGAACGCCTACCTGATGCAGCTGGGCGACAGCCTCTTTGCCGTGCGCGCGCGGCAGGCGGTGGGCGCGGTAAGCATGCTTAAGGCATGGGCGGAGGCGGACAGCCTCAGCTTCTACGCCGAGGGCGAGTTCAGCCGCTATGCGGACGCAGCAGCGCTTTTGACAGGCGTGCCCGTCTGCTCGGATGAAAACTACGAGACCTACGCCCAGATCGTGGAGGAACCCTTCCACGACCAGACCCGCACCCACGAATGGGTGCTTCCCGGAGTGCTTAAGCACTTTGACATGCCGCTTCTGCGCACGCGGCTCAACGAACTCGGGCTTCTTGCGACGGATCCTTCCAGATAAGGGCCGCGCGTTCCCCATACATCAACCATCTACCATCAAACATTATTAGGGAGGAACAAACCATGAAACTCAAGATCGCAATGATCGGCGGCGGCTCCTACAGCTGGACTTACGGCCTGTTCACCACTTTCCTCAACAACCCCTTCTTCGATAAGGAGACCGAACTGTGCCTGTACGACCTGAACGAAAAGGCCGTCAACGACACCTTCAATTTCTGCACCTACTACAACAACAAGTTCCCCGAGCAGGCCATCACCCTGTCCAAGACCATCAACGAGGATGAGGCTCTGGAAGGCGCTGACTACGTTGTTGTCGCCATTTCCCACGGCTTCCTCGAGGCTGAGCTGGAAGACCACCGCATCGCCCGCCGTCACGGCTTCTACAATGTAAAGGGCTCCGAGAGCGGCATCGCCGGCGCCTGCCGTACCATCCGCCACGTGCCCGAGTTCGTGCGCATCGCCAAGAAGATGAAGCGTCTGTGCCCCAACGCCAAGATGCTCAACGTTACCAACCCCCTCACCGCCCTCACCCGCTGCGTGCAGAAGTACGCTGACGTGCACGCTGTCGGCTTCTGCCACGGCATCCGCAACCATCTGGAGATCCTGCTGCCCTACTTTGGCGCTGAGAGCTTCGACGACGTAAGCTTCTCCGTAAGCGGCGTCGACCACTGCTCCTTCCTGACCGACGTTAAGGTGCACGGCAAGGACGCCCTCAAGATCATGCGCGACAAGGGCATGATCGAGGCTGCCTGGGCCGGCAAGAGCGAGATCACCTATGACGATCCCTTCGCCGGCCGCGAGAACCAGCGCATCCGCTTCATCGTTTGGGATATGCTGGGTGTAATGCCCGGCCTGAGCGACGAGCACTGCGCCGAGTTCTACTACCAGACCACCGGCACCCAGGCCAACCGCGACCTCTTCGGCATGCACTATGACCGCATCAAGGACCGTCAGAACACCGTAAAGCGCCTGCGTGACGATATCGTGATCCCGCTGGAGACCGGCAAGATGCCCGAGTTCCGCGTAAGCGAAGAGCGTCCCGACCGCGTGATCGAGGCTCTGGAAGGCGGCCGCGAGTTCTACGATGTTATGAACTACCGCAACCTCGGCCAGGTACGCGAACTGCCCCTGGATACCGTTGTTGAGACCTTCGTCACCTTCGACTCCACCGGCGTGCATCCCGCCATCGCCAGCCCCCTGCCCAAGGCCGCTCAGGCTATCGTCATCCCCACCGCTCTGCGCGAAGAGCTGTTCATGGAAGCTGCCATGGAATGGGACGCCGGCAAGCTGACCGCCGCCCTGTGCGCCGATCCCCTGGTACAGGATTTCACCAAGATCCGCGCCGTGGTCAAGGACATGATGGACTACAACGCCCAGTTCCTGCCCAAGAACATGTAATCATACGCAATGCAGGCGGGGGGGGGGACGCCCCCCCGCCCCCTGCGTTTGCTGCCACCCTGCTTTATAAAGAAGAGGCACGATGCTTAAAAACAGGGGCGGCAAAGTGATCCTTCGCGATCGCGTTGCCGAAGATTTGAATGTATATGTGGAAAACGGGCTGATCGCTGCGGTCACGGCGGAGGATCTTGCTTTTGATGAGCAGATCGACGCTGCGGGCCGTTACGTTTCGCCCGGTTTTATTGAAATGCACACCCACGGCGGCGGAGACTGCGACTTCCTTGACGGCACGCCCGAGGCGTTCCTCACCGCAAGCGAACTGCACGCCCGCTACGGCGTTACCACGCTCATCCCCACCGCCACCAGCGGCACGCTGGAGGATACCCTCAACCTGAACGCCGCCTATGAAGAGGCTGTTCGCCGCAATACCCACGGCGCGGATATGCCCGGCATGCATCTGGAAGGCCCGTATTTTGCCTACGGTCAGCGCGGCGCGCAGGACCCCCGCCATCTGCGCGACCCCAAGCCTGAGGAGTACCTCAAAATTCTGGAAGCCTGCCCCCATGTGCTGCGCTGGAGCGCCGCTCCCGAACTGCCCGGCGCGCTGGAGCTTGCCAAAGACCTGAAGGAACGCGGCATCCTTGCCGCTGTTGGTCACAGCGACGCTGAATGGCCCGAGATGGACGCCGCGTGGAAAGCCGGCTACACCCATGTCACCCACCTGTACTCCGGCATGAGCAGCGTACACCGCAAAAACGCCTACCGCTACATCGGCGTTGTGGAAGCCGCTTACCTCATTGACGATATGACGGTGGAGATCATCGCCGACGGCTGCCATCTGCCCGCTGAACTGCTCAAGTTTGTGTACAAGTTCAAGGGTCCCGACCGCATCGCCCTCATCACCGACTCCATGCGCGGAGCGGGCATGCCCGACGGCACCATGAGCATGCTGGGCCACTGGAAGAACGGTCTGGAAACCATCATCGAGGATGGCGTAGCTAAACTGCCCGACCGCACCAGCTTTGCCGGCAGCGTATCCACCTTCGACCGCCTTGTGCGCAATATGCTCAACATGGCTGAAGTGCCCATGCACGAGGTCATCACCATGGCCTGCCGCACCCCTGCGCGCATCATGGGCTTCAAAGACCGCGGCGAGCTGGCGGAGGGCCTGCGCGCCGATATCATCCTGTTTGATGAAAACGTGAACGTGTCCTTCGTCATGCGCGAAGGCCGCGCCATCTGGAAGGAAGGAGAAAAGGTGTGATGAACAAGCTGCATGTGGGCTTTGCCCGCGTCAACATCACCCCGGCCATGGGTACGCCCATCGCCGGCTATTACAACATCCGTCTGGCGGACAAAGTGCTGGACGACCTGGAAGCCAATGCCGTTGCCTTTGCCTTTGGCGATACCAGGGCGCTGCTTTTGAACGTGGACATCGCCGGTATTTATGAAAAGGTGGTCACGCCCATCCGCCGCGAAGTGAGCCGCGTGACCGGCGTGCCGTTTGAGGCTGTCATCATCAACTGCACCCACACCCACACCGGCGCGGATATCAACAAGAACATCCTGCCCGATGTGCAGAAGGTGTACGAGGATTTCCTCACCCGCCGCCTGTGCGATGCCGCCATGTTCGCCCTTGCAGACCTCAAGCCTGCCAAAATGGGCTGGGCTGTGGGTCAGGCGCCCAACATCTCCTTTGTGCGCCGTTTCCGTATGAAGGACGGCTCCAGCCGCACCAATCCCGGCGTGGGTAACCCCGACATCGTTGCCCCCATCGGCGATGTGGACGAGCGCGTTGGCGTTGTACGCTTTGACCGCGAAGGAGGCGAGACCGTCGTGCTTGCCAACTTCGGCACCCATCCCGACGTGGTTGGCGGCTGTAACATCAGCGCCGACTGGCCCGGTTTTGTGCGCCGCACCGTGGAAAAGGCCATCGACAACACCCGCTGCGTGCTGCTCAACGGCGCGCAGGGCGATGTGAACCACATCAACGTTGCCCCCACCCCCGGCATGCTCAACGACCTTGAGAACGACTTTGACGACGTCATGCGCGGCTACGGTCACGCCCGTTTCATGGGCCGCACGGTCGCAGGCGCGGTGCTGCAGGTATATGACAAGGTCAACTATGTGGAAGCCGACAGCCTGACTGCCATGCAGCAGGTGATCAACTGCCCCAGCAACATGCCCAAGCCCGAGGAACTGCCCCTTGCCCGCAAGTACAACGAGCTGCACAAGGCAGGCCGCGATGAGGAGATCCCCTTCGAGGGCATGATGCTGACCACCGTGGTCGCCGAAGCTGAGCGCATGCTCGACCTTGAGCACGGCCCCGAAAGCTTCGCCCTGCCCATGTCCGCGCTGGCCATCGGCCCCATTGCGCTGGTGGGCATCCCCGGCGAACCCTTCACCGCCATTGGCCGCGCCATCAAGGACGCGCCCGGTTGGCAGCTGGTCATGCCCATGTGCTGCACCAACGGCTACGAGGGCTATTTCCCCACCATGGACGCCTACCTGGAGGGCGGCTACGAGGCCCGCAGCTCCATCTTCAAGGCGGGCGTGGCGGAAGCCGTGGCCGAGACTGCCATTGACATGCTCAACGACATTCGCAAGTGAGGAGACGCTAATATGTGGAATGAAGCTCAGCTGGACGAAGCATTGTCCATGCCCAGCCAGGCCCTGATCGACGACAT
>JAZKYW010000087.1:0-4099 GCA_045612325.1 Candidatus Limiplasma sp.
AGCAGCAGAATACCGGAGCCGATGGTACCGGTCAGCATGCCGTACATAGAGATAACGCCTTCACGGTAGTAGCTGCCGTAGGTGCGCTTGCACACCATGTACAGGTAATACCAGGTGAGCACTGCGCCGGCTACAGACATCAGGATGAAGGGCACCCACAGGCCGCGGATATCGCCAAGGTCGATGGAGGCGATACCGGCTACGATCATCATGTCAAAGAAGAAACCCGAGATGCGGTTGAGCAGGTAGTTGTTCTGATACTGGCGGGTGATCAGGCCGATCTTCTGTCCCTTGGCAAGGCCAACGCGCACCACCGTTGCCAGCACGGAACCGATGATAAAGTTGAAGCCCCACAGCAGCGAGTTGAGCAGATTGGCCAGCGCGGGAGAAACAGCAGCGATGCCGCTGGTCAAGCCCCAGGTGACAAGGTAGGTCGCCAGATACACGATGAGCAGCATAACGAACTGCATGGAGAACTTATCGATGGAATCCGCGATCGGGATCTCGTTGGAGTTCTGGAAGAAACCGGGGATCTTGGTCTCATCGTAGTTTTCGGGACGGCCCTCATGCAGCAAGCCGCGCTTTTTCCAACGGTTGAGGATGGCGACACCCAGTGTGCAGGCGCACACATAACCCGCTGCGGCAATGCTCAGGCCAAAGCTTCTGCCGCCGGCAAAGCCGAGGGCTTCGTAGGAGCCGCCGATGTTGTTGGCCTGTCCGGGGCCCTGACCAAAGCCCATGGGCAGCAGCAGACCCGCTGCCTTGAACATTTCGGGTTTGAATGTATAGGCCAGGCCTACGGTAATGATCAGGCCCGCAACAGCCTGCACCAGATACGTGCCTACGATGATAACGCCACTTTTAAAACCGGTCGCTTTGGTCTCTTTATCCTCAGCGGGAACAGCGGTACGCAGCGACATGGCGATAAAGCCAAGCGCGATGCTGTGGTAAACCAGCATTTCCAGCGTTTCCATAGCGGGACGGTAGATGCCGATGGTTTTGAGGATCAGCAGCAGAAAACCTGCCATGACCGACACAGGCATCAGCAGTTTGTTCATGAAGGGCACTTTGCGGCGAAGAATGTTTGCGCCCCAGATAGCGCAGGCAATAAAACCAAGCTGAATGATCAGATTCCACAGGTCGTGATTGGCTGCTGAATAATCCATACGTCAGGCTCCCTTCTGTGCAAGTTCATTTTGCTTTTTCCAAGCAAGCAGGTATTTACGCAGGCACTTGGGCTTGTCCGCACGCAGTTCGTAATAGGTATCCTCACACGTGAAAACGATCAGCTTTTTCTGAATCAGCGCAAGGTTGGTGATTTGCTTCAAAGCAAAAGTTTGGTCCTCTACCTTGAGCATATCGTCTTCCAGCTTCAGGGTGCCGTGAGCCAGCAGCGTCTTTTGCTTTTCATCCAGACGGAAAAGCTTGATATTTTCTTCCTGCACTTTGGACTCGGGCGCGTAGTCACCCTTTTCAAAGCACTCAAGCTGCCACGCATCCCACTGGGCAACGTTTTCAAACGGCTGTGCGGGCTCGAAGGTGCCATATTCCGTTACCTCGACGCTGAAGCCGCAATCGCAGGATACGTGATTCTTTTTGCTGTGTACGGTGCCCAGACGCTTGCACTTGGGACACATGAACAGAAGCGTTTCGATGCCCTCCGCGCGCTTGCGGCTGCGGTAGCGTACGGGGTTTTCCTTCTGACGCTGCCATGCATCCTCATAGATATCGCGGTTGATGGCTTCGTTGATCTCCTCAACGGTCATCTTTTTCAGCTGCTCGGGCGTGTAGGTGTTGACCACATGACCGTACACCCTGCCGCGGCGCAGGCCTCTGCCCCAGCGGGGCATGGTCAGGTGACCGCCCTCGATGCGGAAGGTCTTCATGGGCTTACCGCTGACGCGGGCAAGCGTGGCCGTTGCGGGATATACGGGGATAGAGCGTCCGTCCCAGGAGCTTTCGCCCTCGCCAAACACCATAACGGAGTGACCCGCACGCAGCTTGCGCATCATGGTCATGGCGGTATCCATAGCGGTTGTGCCCTTGCGGCGTGCGATGGGGGCGACCAGCCAGTTGATCAGCTTGCTCACCCAGCCAAGGCGGAAAATATGCTCGCTGGCTACATAATAAACATGGCTGCCGTTGAGTCCGAGCGCCAAGAAGAAGAAATCCAGGTCCGTTACATGGTTGGATACGACCAGCGTAGGTTCCTCCAGCTTGTCATTACCGCAGGAATAACCCAGAATGGCTTTGGCAGGCCATTTGACGATGTGATACAGCACGTTGTAAATCAGCTTGTGTCGCTTGCTTTCGTTCATACAATGCTCACCCGTTCTTTGCCTTTGCTTAGCAAAAAGCTAATCTGCTAAGTCTTTATCTATCATATTTTACATCCAAAGCCTGTACTTTGGCAATGGTTTTTGGCACATTATGTTCATAGTTAGTTCACTTTTTGTACAAAAAAGGAGCGTTTTGCATCAAACGCTCCTTTTTTGTTATCTTTCCCATTTCACATGCTTAGCCGTTACGCAGCTGTTGTCTTCAACGGTGACCTCGGCATATGCGCTGCGCAGTTTGGAGCGCTCGCATACCGCGCCCGGATTGAGCAGCGTAAGCCCGTCCTCGTTATCAAGCCTTTCGCGGTGCGTATGTCCGTAAAGCGCCACCTTTGCTCCGCGCTCACGCGCAGCATACCACAGCCTGTCCAGCCCGTACTTGACCTGCCGCGTGTGTCCGTGACAGGCAAAAAAGCATACGCCGTTCACGGTGAAAACAGCTTCCACAGGCTCTGCGGTGGCCCAATCGTTGTTGCCTCTTACGGCGTAGCACACAACGCCCCTGCGATACAGCTCCTGCTTCACATCGTCAAAGTCATGCATGCCGTCTCCCAAAAAGACGGCTGCATCGATGTTGCCGTGCCTGAATGCCTGTGCAAAGGCATCGCGCAGGCTGTCGGCGTTGCCGTGTGAATCCGATACAACGATCACACGCTTGGTCATTACAGTACCTCGGCAATGATCTCGCGCATTTTTTCGCTGGCAACAGCGCGATGGCTTACGGCGTTCTTTTCCTTTTCGGTCATTTCAGCAAAGGTCTTGCCGCTCTGATACTTGAACAGGGGGTCATAGCCGAAGCCGCCCTGACCTGCGCGCTCGTGCAGCAGTTCGCCCACGCACTCGCCGCGCACAACGCGGGTCTTCTCGCCCGGCAGCGCAAGCGCCATGGCGCATACAAAGCGGCAGGTGCGGTCCTCCACGCCCTGCATGTTCTTGAGAAGCAGGTCGTTGTTGGCGTTGTCATCGCCGTGTTCGCCGGCATAGCGGGCGCTGTATACGCCGGGAGCACCGCCCAGCGCATCCACGCTCAGACCGCTGTCATCAGCAAGTGCGGGCAGACCCGTAAAGCGGGCGACAGCTTCCGCCTTGATGGCGGAGTTGGCCTCAAAGGTTTCCCCGTCTTCGACCACATCGCCCGTGAAACCGGCCTGCTTCATAGAGACCAGTTCCACCATGCCGCCGAAGATATCACCCAGCTCCTTGAGCTTGTGGGCATTGCCGGTGGCAACTACGATGCGCTTGGCAGGCAGCAGCCATTCGCCCTGACCCTTCAGCGCCTCACGCTGAGCGCGCATCAGGCTGCGAACGCCCGCGCGGCCCATATCCAGAATGCTGTTCAGTTCCAGATTGGTAAAGGCGCGGCCTTCGCCCGTGCCCTGCAGCTCGATGAACTCGCCGCGCTGATTCATTACAAGGTTCATATCGGTCTGGGCGTTGCTGTCCTCAATGTAGCACAGGTCCAGCATGGGCTGGTCGTCCACGATGCCCGCGCTGATGGCGGCTACCTGACCGATGATGGGGTTAACCGCCAGCAGACCGTTCTGCATCAGCTTGTTCACAGCCAGCACCAGCGCCACATATGCGCCCGTGATGGAGGCGGTGCGGGTGCCGCCGTCTGCCTGCAGCACGTCACAGTCGAGGGTGATGGTACGCTCGCCCAGCTTTTCCATATCCACAGCCTGACGCAGAGAACGGCCGATCAGGCGCTGGATCTCTACGCTGCGGCCATCCTTCTTGATGCCATCGCGCTGCTTGCGGCGGCC
>JAZKYW010000088.1:0-8348 GCA_045612325.1 Candidatus Limiplasma sp.
GAAGTCGATCCAGTTGGCTTTTTTGGCGGCCAGCGTGGTGTTCGTGGCGATCTTGACGGTGGGCACGGGGCAGGCGAAGGGCGTGCCGCGTCCGGTAGAGAACAGCACGATCTGGGAGCCGGAAGCAGCCAGAGCGGTAGATGCAACAAGGTCGTTACCGGGAGCGGAAAGCAGGTTGAGGCCGGCCTTCTCCACTTTCTGACCGTACTTCAGAACGTCCTTAACGGGAGCAAAGCCGCTCTTCTGAGTGCAGCCCAGCGCCTTGTCTTCCAAGGTGCTGATGCCGCCGGCCTTGTTTCCGGGAGAGGGATTTTCGTAAATGGTCTGATGATGTTCCTCGAAATAACGCTTGAAATCGTTGATCAGAGAAACGGTCTTGTCAAACAGCTCGGTGGTTTCGCAGCGATCCATCAGGATGGTCTCAGCGCCGAACATTTCGGGAACTTCGGTCAGGATGGTGCTGCCGCCCTGGGCGATCAGCAGGTCGGAGAAACCGCCGATAGCGGGGTTGGCAGTGATGCCGCTGAAGCCGTCGGAGCCGCCGCACTTGAGGCCGATGACCAGCTTGCTGGCAGGGCAGGGAACGCGCTTTTCATTGCGCATATTCTCAGCCAGTTCGGTCAGCAGCTTCATGGATTCTTCGATCTCGTCTTCTACCTGCTGGCAAACGAGGAAGCGTACGCGGCTTTCGTCATACTCGCCCATGTGAGCCTTGATGTGATCAACGCTGCTGTTTTCGCAGCCCAGACCAAGTACCAGTACGCCGCCGGCGTTGGGATGGGTAGCAAGGTCAGCAAGAATCTGACGGGTGTTGTCCTGGTCTTCGGTCATCTGGGAGCAGCCATAGGGATGCGGGAAAGCATATACGTTCTCTACCCCATCGCCTACCAGTACCTGAGCCTTGCGCTCCAGCACGCGGGCAACATCGTTAACGCAGCCAACAGTGGGCAGGATCCACAGCTCGTTGCGGACGCCGACCTTGCCGTTAGCACGGGGATAACCCATGAAAGTAACGGGCTCCTTGGCTTCCAGTTCGGTTACGGCAGGATGATGTTCATAGGTCAGTTCGCTGGAAAGCAGCGTCTTCAGGTTCTGAACATGCACATGTTCGCCGACCTGAATGTCGCACTTGGCCTGACCAATGGGGAAACCATACTTGATGATGGGCTCACCGGCCTTGATCTCTTTGAGAGCAAACTTATGACCGGCGGGAACATCGGTTACGAGGGTGACCTGCTGGCCTTCCACATCCAGCACTTTCCCGGCTTCCAGCGCTACGAGGGCAACAGCTACGCTGTCGCCGGCGCTGATCTTAAGTACTTCACGCATGACATTAACCTCCGAAACGCTCGGTCATTACAGTACGCATACCCTTGGCAAGGATGTCTTCCAGAGCCTTGCCGACATAATCCAGCAGACCGGGAATGGCGGTGAGGTCCTGACCGAAGAACAGTTCATTGCTCAGGAACATCTTGGCCATTTCCATAGCGGGCTTATCGCTGTTGGCAGCAAAGAATTCCAGCACAGCAGCGTCATCCTGCAGGATGTAGGGATTGCCTTCGCGCAGGCATTCCAGCTTGCCGTCGACCAGCTTGCCGCCATGATACAGACCCATCAGGGAAGCCAGAGAGAAGGTCAGACGCTCGGGCAGCTTGCCTTCCTTTTCGATGTAGCCAAGCAGGCTGGGCATGCAGCGGGCGCGCCACTTGGAAACGGAGTTCAGGCAGATGGACAGCAGCGCATGCTTGATATAGGGGTTCTTGAAGCGGCCGGTAACAGCCTCGGCAAACGCCATCAGATCGTCCTTGGGCAAAGCAAGGGTGGGGATAACTTCTTCATACAGGGTCTTCTGCATGAAGTTGAGGATGAGCTCATCGTTCATGGCATCCAGCACATAGTCATAGCCGTACTGGAAAGCGGCGGGAACAAAGGAGGTGTGAGCGCCGTTGAGGATGCGCACCTTGCGCTGCTTGTAGGGCTTCTGGTTATCGGTGAAGATAACAGGCAGGTCGCACTGAGGCAGGGGCAGCTCGGCGGAGATATCCTTCTCGCTTTCGATGACCCACAGAGCAAAGGGCTCGCCGGTTACGACCAGACGGTCTTCGTAGCCAAACTTTTCCCAGATAGCGGTATCCTCGCCGCGGGGATAGCCGGTTACAATGCGGTCAACCAGCGTGGAAGTAAACACACAGGCTTCTTCCAGCCAGGCTTCGAACTTCTCACCGAGGTTCCACAGCTTGGCCAGAGCCTTCACGCAGCGCTTGAGCTCGATGCCGTTGTCATCGATCAATTCAACAGGCAGGATGATCAGGCCCTTATCGGCGGCATAGTCAAAAGCTTCAGCACGCTCGAAGAGGAACTTGGTCAGCTTGCCGGGATAGGTGTTGGGAGGGCAGAGTTCAAACTTATCGGTCTCATCCAGCACGATACCGGCTTCGGTGGTGTTGCTTACGATGAAGCGCAGAGTATCCAGCTTGGCATAGTCGGCGTACTTTTCGTACTCGCCGTAAGCGTCAACAGCATCGGAAACGCTGGTGATCTTGCGGCTCATTTCCACGGGCTCGCCATCCACCAGACCGCGCAGCAGAACGGTGTAGCGGCAATCCTGCTCATGGAACATATCCAGATTGCCAAACGTAATGGGCTTTACAAGCACAACGCTGCCGTTAAAACCGGCTTTCTCGTTGGCAATATCGATCATGTAGTCAACAAAGGCGCGAAGGAAGTTGCCCTCGCCAAACTGAAGCACGCGAACGGGGCGTTCCGGAGCGGATACCATCTGCTTATTGAGACGTTCCATTTTGTGTCCCTCCACTTTTTTCATCACTGCATACTGCCTTTTGGCAGTTGTGTTATCACATTCACAGCGTTATTTCTATCTTACTCCTTTTCTTGTTTTCAGTCAATTATTGCAGGATGAATATATTAGATTTTCACGCATGTCTTGATTTTTTAAGAAGTTATGGTTGAAATCATTTGTGCCTTTCATGTATAATATTTTTGAACGCGTGCTTACGGGGTTGTGCTTTGCCATGTCTCCGGGCAGCGTAGGTTTCCCGGTATCACTCATCAAGGGATGAATATCATTTATAAAAGGAGCGACCTGACATGCAAGCTTTCATGGACAAGAACTTCCTGCTTTCCACCGAAACTGCGCGTACCCTCTATCATGACGTGGCTGCCAAGTGCCCCATCATCGACTATCACTGCCACCTCAATCCCCGCGAGATCTGGGAAGACGTTAAGTATGAAAACATCACCCAGGTTTGGCTGGGCGGCGACCACTACAAGTGGCGCTTGATGCGTTGTGCCGGCGTACCCGAGAAGTACATCACCGGCAAGGATACCACCGACTACGAAAAGTTCTGCAAGTGGGCTGAAGTTGTTGGCAAGGCCATCGGCAACCCCCTGTACCACTGGAGCCACCTGGAGTTGCGCAACTATTTCGGCTATCAGGGTGCCCTGAGCGCCAAGACCGCTGACGAAGTCTGGAATCTGTGCAACGAAAAACTGCAGAGCGAAGGCTACTCTGCCCGCGGCCTCATCGCCATGAGCAACGTTGACACCGTCTGCACCACCGACGACCCCATCGATACCCTCGAGTATCACCAGAAGCTGGCCGCTGACGAGTCCATGAAGACCGTCGTTCTGCCCACCTGGCGTCCCGACAAGGCCATCAACCAGGAAAAGCCCGATTATCTGGATTACCTGGCCAAGCTGGCTGCGGCTGCCGGCGTTGAGATCAAGTCCTTTGCTGACTGGAAGAACGCTATCTCCATCCGCATGGATTTCTTCGCCAAGAGCAACTGCTGCCTGAGCGACCACGGTCTGGTCATCGTTCCCTACGCCGAAGCTTCCGAAGAAGAAATCGAAGCTCTGTTTGCAAAGCGTCTGGCCGGCGAAGTTCTGACCGGTGAAGAAGACATGAAGTTCAAGACTGCCTGTCTGCTCTTCTGCGGCAAGCAGTACAAGGCCCGCAACTGGACCATGCAGCTGCACTACGGCTGCCGTCGTGACAACAATCCTCCTCAGTACGCCAAGCTGGGCCCGGATACCGGCTATGACTGCATCGGCGATAACGCTCCCGCCGGCAATCTGGCTGCTCTCCTCGGCGCTCTGGAGTCTGACAAGTCCCTGCCCCAGACCATCATCTACAGCCTGAACCCCAACGACAACGCTGCCATCGGCACCATCTGCGGCTGCTTCCAGTGCGACGAAGCCGTTTCCAAGGTTCAGCACGGTTCCGGCTGGTGGTTCAACGATCACTTCCAGGGCATGATCGATCAGATGACCAGCCTCGCTCAGCTCGGTTACCTGGCCGGCTTCGTAGGTATGCTCACCGACAGCCGCAGCTTCCTGAGCTATCCCCGTCACGAGTACTTCCGCCGCATCCTGTGCCGCATGCTGGGTGAATGGGTCGAAGACGGCCGCTTCCCCTGCGACATGGATCTGCTGGGCGAGATCGTACGCGGCATCAGCTACGAAAACGCCAAGAAGTACTTCCCCTTCGCCAAGAAGTAATCCGGTTTTATCAAACCGCTTTCGCTTATGCGAAAGCGGTTTTTTCTATATCTCCACGCTTGTATTTTGCTTGAAACCAAAGCGCAAAACAGGTATAATATATATAACTAATGTCCTTCGTTCAAAACTTAAAATTTTATTTTGGAGGTAAACGTATATGGCTAAAATTATCGGTAAAGCGCTGCCCAACATGCCCTGGGAGGATAAGCCCGAAGGATGTACCGAGCCTGTATGGCGCTACAGCAAAAACCCCATTATCAACCGTTTTGGCAACAAGCGTTCCAACAGCGTTTTTAACAGCGCTGTCGTGCCCTTCAAGGATGGCTATGCCGGCGTATTCCGCTGTGACAGCCGTTCCATCAGTATGGATCTTTTCGCAGGCCGCAGCAAGAACGCCCTCGATTGGGAAATCGATAACGAGCCCCTTGTTTTTGAAGATGACTGTGATCCCGAGATCCTGAACAAGGAATACCGCTACGACGCACGTATCACTCCCATCGAAGACAAGTATTACATCACCTGGTGCAACGGCTATCATGGCCCCACCATCGGCGTTGCATGGACCAAGGATTTCGAAACCTTCCACCAGCTGGAGAATGCCTATCTCCCCTATAACCGCAACGGCGTGCTCTTCCCCCGCAAGATCAACGGCCTGTACATGATGATGAGCCGTCCCAGCGACACCGGCCACACTCCCTTTGGCGATATTTACATCAGCCAGTCTCCCGATATGGAATTCTGGGGCCGTCACCGCTTCATGATGGGCACCGTTCCCGGCAACACCTCTGCATGGCAGGCTACTAAAATCGGCGCCGGCCCCACCCCCATCGAGACCGATGAAGGCTGGCTGCTCATTTACCACGGCGTACTGAATACCTGCAATGGTTTCGTGTACCGCATGGGCGTTGCTGTGCTGGATATTGACGAGCCCTGGAAGGTAAAGTATCGCTCTGCCGATTACATCATGGCTCCGTGGGAACTGTACGAGTGCGTAGGCGACGTACCCAACGTTGTATTCCCCTGCGCTACCCTGCAGGATGCTGATACCGGCCGTATCGCCATTTATTACGGCTGCGCCGACACCGTCACCGGCGTTGCCTTTACCACTGTTGATGAACTGATCAATTTTGCCAAAGAGCATAACATGAACAAGTAATCCGCAAAGTGAGGTTATTTGATGCATTTCCTTGACAAAAGAATTCAGATCATTTGTGATCAGTTGAAAAGACAGGCTGTTTTCAAAAGCGAACCCGTGACGGGGCTGTTCTGCAAGAAAGGCTATTTCATCCATGCAGATGAAGCCCACGCAGACGAATCCGCTTTTGAACCTTTCGACAGCCAAACCATGCACTGGTACGGCCCTGATGCGCATTACTGGTTCTATTTTGATTGTGACCTTGCGCCCGCGCCTGAGGGCAAAATCCGTCAGCTGCACATCGCCACGCAGTATAACGGCTGGGACGCCCGTAACCCGCAGTTCCTTGCCTTTGTTGACGGCGTTCCTGTACAGGGTCTGGATACGAATCATCGCGAGATCAGGTTGTCTGTCACGGACAAACACCGCATCGACCTGCAGGCCTACACAGGCATTGAACACAGTGAATTCCAGCTCATTTGCTCCTGGGAAGAAATTGACGCTGATGTGGAAGGCCTCTATTGGGATCTTCAGGTGCCGCTTCAGGCCTTCAGCCGTCTTGAGGCTGACTCGCAAAGCCGTCTTGCCCTTGAGCGCGTGATGAATGACGCTATCAATCTGCTGGATATGCGCACGCCTTACAATCGCGCTTACCTCAACGGCGGTCCCTCCATGCCCGACAACATGCCTGTTGTTCCCCATAATGATGCTTATATGGCTTCTGTCCGCGAGGCAAGAGCTTATCTGAAAAAGCATCTGTATGAGGATTTGGCAGGTCACGATGAAGTGATCGCCACCTGCATCGGTCATACGCATATTGACGTTGCATGGTGGTGGACGGTAGCGCAGACCCGCGAAAAAGTGGCGCGCAGTTTTGCTACGGTCCTGAAATTGATGGAAGAATATCCCGATTACAAGTTCATGTCCAGCCAGCCCCAGCTGTACCAGTTCCTTAAGGAACGTTATCCCGAATTGCTTGAGCAAATCAAGGAACGCGTTGCGCAAGGACGCTGGGAGCCCGAAGGCGGCATGTGGGTAGAAGCCGACTGCAACCTTACCAGCGGCGAAAGCCTTGTCCGACAGTTCATTCACGGCAAGAAATTCTTCAAAGAAGAATTCGGCGTGGATAACAAGATTCTCTGGCTGCCTGATGTATTCGGTTATTCTGGCGCTCTGCCTCAAATCATGAAGGAATGCGGCATCGACTACTTCATGACCACCAAACTTGCATGGAATCAGTTTAACAAACATCCCTATGACACCTTTAACTGGCGCGGCATTGATGGCAGTGAAGTACTCACCCATCTCATTACCACGCTGGGTGTCGGTCAGGATGTACAAAACTTCTACACCACTTACAACGGCTTCCTGCATCCCGATTCCATCATCGGCGGCTGGAAACGTTACCAAAACAAGGATATCAACAATGATATCCTGATCTCCTACGGCTACGGTGACGGAGGCGGCGGTCCCACCCGTGAAATGCTTGAAACAGGCACCCGCATGGCACACGGCGTTACCAGTCTGCCAAAAGTGCGTCAGGAGCCTTCTCTCACCTATTTCAAGGAACTTGAAGCGCGTGTGAAGGGCAACAGACGACTGCCTACCTGGGAAGGCGAGCTCTATTTCGAGTACCACCGCGGCACCTATACGTCCATGGCACGCAATAAGCGCTCCAACCGCAAGGCAGAACTTCATATGATGGACCTGGAGCTGCTGTGCGTGCTGGCTGCAGACCAGGTTGCTTATCCTGCAGCCGACCTCGACAGCATGTGGAAGGGCATTCTCATCAATCAATTCCACGATATCCTACCCGGTTCTTCCATTCACGAAGTGTACGAAGTCACCAAGAAAGAGTACGCTGAGCTGGAAGCCAAAATCGAATGTCTGCGTGCAGAACGTTTTGCCGCACTCACGGCCCCCTCTGCAAACATTACTGTATACAACACCAAGGGCTTTGTATCCAGCGAACCCGTCCTCTTGGGTGATTGCAAGGCTTCTGCCTTGAAGGCTGCTGACGGCAGCATCTATCCCGTTCAGCAAACTGCCGACGGCGCTGTAGCCTACATCAGGAATCTTCCTGCAAAGGGTTATACCGTCCTTGAACCTGCTGAATGCGAAAAAGCCGCTCCCTTCATGCTGGACGGAAATGTGCTTGAAACGCCTTTCTACACTGTGGAACTCGATGAGAACGTTGTTATCAGTCGTCTGTACGACAAAGAAAACGAGCGCGAAGTACTCAAGCCCGGTGAAAAAGGCAACATGCTGCGTGTATACGAAGACAAGCCCATTTACTATGACAACTGGGATGTTGACATCTTCTATACCGAAAAGTACTGGGATGTGACGGATGTACGTGCCGCTAAGTGGACGGAAATGGGCCCCGTACGTGTAACGCTGGAAGTAGAGCGCGAATTCTCCGGCAGTACCATCAATCAGAAGATCCACTTCTATGCTGATAGCCGCAGGATCGACTTCGATACCCATGTCAACTGGCAGGAGCATCAGCACTTGCTCAAAGCGCTCTTCCCCGTTGATGTGCATACCGATGAAGCAACCTTTGATATCCAGTTCGGCAACCTGAAACGCAAGATCCACCGCAATACCAGTTGGGATGTTGCTCGCTTCGAAAGCTGTGCGCAGAAGTGGATGGATATGTCCGAAGGCTATTACGGCGTCAGCCTGCTCAATG
>JAZKYW010000089.1:0-3445 GCA_045612325.1 Candidatus Limiplasma sp.
GAGGAGATGAGGGGGAGACTGTCGACTGTTGCGGTCACATCACGCAAGGCATAGAGCGTTTTGTCTGCAGGGGCGAGGTTTTTGCTCTGACCGATGACGGCAAGGCCGATTTCTTTGACCTGCTGCAAAAACGCTTCTTCAGTCAGGGAGATGGTAAGGCCGGGGATGCTCTCCAGCTTGTCGAGCGTACCGCCGGTGTGACCGAGACCGCGTCCGCTCATCTTGGCAACAGGTACGCCGCATGCGGCGACCAGAGGAGCCAGAATGAGCGTGGTGGTATCACCAACGCCGCCGGTGGAATGCTTGTCAACAGGGATGCCTTCCAGCGCGCTCAGGTCACAAACGTCACCGGAGGCAGTCATGGCAAGGGTGAGCTGCGCGGTCTCTTCGCGGGACATACCGTTCAAACGAATCGCCATCAGCAATGCAGCGAGCTGGTAATCCGGGATGCTGCCATCAGCTGCGCCTTTGACAAAAAAATCGATCTCTTCCTTGGTAAGTACCTGACCCAGTTTCTTCTTCTCGATGATGGATACCATGTTCATGAATGCATCCTCCTTCATGAAATGCGCAGAGCCGCCGCATTGCTGCGGCGGCTCTAATAGCGTAGTTTGTTTACTGGATGATCATGCGGCCGCAGTTCTCGCACTCAATGTAGAAAACATCGTTTTTGAACTTGCGAAGGGTGACCTGGGGCAGACTCATATTGCAGCCGCCGCACTGGTCGCCGTACAGACGGGCAACAGGGGGCACACAATGCTTTTTGACCTGTGCGTACTTGGTCAGCAGAGCGCTCTCAACAGACTTGGACTTCTCCTGAGCAACGGCCTGCTTGGCCTCCAGCTGCTTGAGCTGGTCGGCGTATTCGGCTTCGTAGGCAACCTTCTGCTGGTCGTATTCAGCCTTGACCTTGGCGTACTTGACGCGGATCTCTTTTTCGGCGCGCTCGTGGTCAGCGGCGTCCTTCTGGATGCGCTTCATTTCGCGCTCGTAATCATTGAGATTGGTCAGCAGCTTCTGCGCATCGCGGGCAAGGTCCTGAGCCTGCTTGAGGTCAGCGGGAGGATTGTTCTCCATGCGGGCCTGAAGGGCGGCGAGCTGGCCTTCGATGCGGGTGATGGCGACCTTGATTACCTCGATACGGTCAGCCATTTCAACGACTTCCTGCTCCATACGCTTTACGGCGTTCTGCTGTTCCATCAGGAATTCGCGGTTCTTCTTGAGCGCAACGCGATTGGGACTGCGCTTGATCTCACGCTCAAAGGCGTCGGCAGCCATATCGGCCTGTTGATACTGCCAAAGCAATTCGGTCTGTTCCATGGGGTACCTCCTTGTGGGTCATAAAGGAATGCCTGACGTTCAGGCGAGAAGAGCCCCCGCGTAGGGGAGGGCTTGATGCAGTTTGGCTTCAGCATTCCAGGCGGATGCTTCAGCCTGTGCAATAAAACGTTTGTAAAGATTGACAACACCGGGCCATTCGGTAGCGAAGTGGCCTGCGTCATAAACGGTGATGCCTTTGGCATAGGCATCGAGGATCTCGTGATGAGCGATCTCGCCTACGATATAGGCGTCAGCATCCGCGTTCAGAGCAGCTTCATAGCCTTCACCGTATGCGCCGCCGGAAACAGCAACGCGGCAAACGGGCTTGTCAGACGCTGCGTAACAGCGGGGCTCGATGCAGAGCGCATTTCGGATGAGAACGCTCAGCTCATCACAGGAAACGGGGGAGGAAAGCGTACCGATGCGCACATAGTCATCGCAGGCGGAAACATTCTGCAGGTCAAGCGCTTCGGCAAGGCTGTCGCAGATACCGCCGGGAGCTTTGTCGTAGTTGGTGTGCGCGGCGATCACATTGATCTTGTGCTGCATCAGCAGCATCAGCGTGCGGCCCTGCGGTCCGTTATAGTCTATGCGCTTGAACGCATGAAAAATGAACGGATGATGGGTAATGATCAGCTCGGCGCCGATTTCTACGGCTTCCTGCGCAAGCTTCTCGGTCAGGTCCATGCCGAAAAGAACCTTATGAACATCGGCATGGGGGTCTCCCATCAGAAGGCCTACGTTATCAAATGCTTCCGCAGAGTCGAAAGGTGCGAAACTGTTGAGCCAGTCGCAAACCTGCTGCACTTTCACAATGAGTCATTCCTTTCGCAGGCATTCAATGGCCTGCTCAACATAAAGGATCTCGCGCTCGAACAGAGCAAGACGTTCAGCGTCCTTGCTAAGCTTTGCTTCACGCATGGCCTGCAATCCCTTGGAAAGCAGCGCGTGACGACGAAGCAGAAGCGGCAGCCAGCTGGCGGGCATTTCTTTGAGAAGCACAGGCCCCAAAAGAAGCTCCTGCTCGGTGTAGCTTTCATGTCCGCATTCTGCGCGAATGAGCACATAATCATGCTTGCCTTCGCTGGCAACGACCTCGCGGCAGATACGGTAACCGTGGTCGCATAGCGTTTTGCGTACAAGCGGCAAATCGGTCTGCGCACCAAGTATCAAAGCTGCGCCGTTGAGTCGGTGAGCGCCGCGTGAAATGATGCCGCTGACAGTGTCGCCGCCCATGCCCAGAATAAACACGGTGTCGGGCTGTTCACCATTCAGCGCGCCGAGCGCATCCAAACCGTTTGCTACTGCAAATACAGCACGGTCGGAAAGGGAAAGCCTGCCAAGCAGATCGCGCGATTTCTGCAGCGCAGGGGCGCTGATATCCGCAACGAGCGCGCGGCGAGTTTCATCCTGCAAAAGCATCACGGCGCTCAGGCGTCCGTGGTCTGCACCGATATCCGCAAACATGCGGCAATTTTCCACCAGCTCCATAGCGGCGGAAAGCCGCCCGTCCAATAAGGGCGCGCGGCGTTTCGTCATCAAATCAGTCAAGGTAATCCTTCAGCTTCTTGGAGCGGCTGGGGTGACGCAGCTTGCGCAGCGCCTTGGCTTCGATCTGGCGGATACGTTCGCGGGTTACTTTGAACTCGCGGCCTACTTCCTCCAGAGTGCGCTGATGGCCGTCATCGAGGCCAAAACGCAGGCGAAGCACCTTTTCCTCACGGGGGGTGAGGGTATCCAGCACGTCCAGCAGCTGCTCCTTCATCAGAGTGAAGCTGGCAGCCTCGGCGGGGGCGGGAGCGTCATCATCGGGGATAAAATCACCCAGATGGCTGTCTTCTTCCTCACCGATGGGCGTCTCCAGAGAAACGGGTTCCTGGGCGATCTTCAGGATCTCGCGTACCTTGTCCTCGGGCATGTCCATCACGTCGGCAATCTCCTCGGGAGAGGGGTCATGGCCCAGCTCCTGCAGCAACTGGCGGGACACCCGGATAACCTTGTTGATGGTCTCCACCATGTGCACGGGGAAGCGGATAGTGCGGGCCTGATCGGCAATGGCGCGGGTAATGGCCTGACGGATCCACCAGGTAGCGTAGGTAGAGAACTTGAATCCCTTGACGTAGTC
>JAZKYW010000090.1:0-5975 GCA_045612325.1 Candidatus Limiplasma sp.
AAGGAAGCCGCAGGGCTTGGTTCGGTGCGTATCCTTCGCCTTGCCGCGGAAAGCATGGTATCCGCCGAACAGCTGACTGCCCTTCAGGAGCAGTATCCCGATATGGACGTATCCGCGCTCATCCGTGATACGCTCACCTACCACGTCATCCGCAACAACTCCGAAAACCACCTCTCCTTCTTCCAGGGCCTGCTGCGCACCTCCGGCGACATGATCCCCGGCGGCGGCAGCCCCTATGACATGAAGGAGTGTTTCTTCTCCCCCAACAAGTACAGGATCAACAACCGCACCCTCTTCTCCGGCGAGTGGGACTGGGACCGCGAGACCACCGACGCCGCCCTGCTTGAGCAGGCGTCCACGCTGGTCAGCAGCGCCGTCCAGAGCTACAACAGCCGCATTCAGGCGGGCCGCTCCGCCAACACCCCCGAAGAGGACGATTACCTCTACTACGCCCTCAATGCCATGGACCCCTCCCACCTGAACGTTGTGGTGGTGGATACGCTTGGTCTGCCCGAGCTTGACCAGCACATCGGTCTTTATACCGACCGTATTCAGGAAATGATCGCCATGAACGGCGGCGACCTCACCGTGGGCTATATCGCCTGCCAGATGGACTACGCCGGCAAGATCTCCACCATCGGCGGCCGCACGCTGGAAAACGGCTTTGTGTGGGGCTTTGAAAACTTCTACAAACTCAACAAGAACAACGGCTCCCAGCTGCGCTACGGCTTTGTGCAGCCCATGCCCCGTCCCATCCTGCTGCTGGTGGTAGGCCCCGATGCACAGGTGACCAACTACACCAACGTGCTGTGCCAGCACATGGACCGTGAAATGCAGGAAGGCGGTCTGCTGGCGGGCACCCGCGGCGAGCCCGCGGGCCGCGGCACCGACAACTACACCACGTTTGATTCCTTCAAGTTCAACGGCGAATCCTTCACCTCTCCCGTGTTCAGCTTCCGGTATAAGTGCACCACCATGACCTATATGGACGTTGTATCCGAGCAGAGCCAGCTGATGGATGTTCTGAGCCGCCGCCTGCGCGAAAGCGAAGAAAGCCTCGTGTTCGTCTCCGATGAGGAAGAGCTGGCTACCATGCCCTACGAGTACGACACCACCGTTGGCAACAGCGAAAGCTCCGAGACCGTGCCCGTCATCACCGCCAACATGGGCAGTGACGTGCTGCTCTCCCTTGACCTTGCGCTTGACGGCTCCGATACCTTCACCGTTGCCGAGGAGCAGTACGACTCCAGCGTAACGGTCGTAGCCGCGCTGGAAACGCAGTCCTTCACGCTGGAGGAGATCGACGCCCTCTCCCGCACGGGCGGTCTGGACCTTTCCGCCGGCAGCGAGATCCTTGCCGACCAGGCCTACATCGCTTCGGATAACCGCATCTACAAATACCACCTCACCGACGGCTCCGGCTTTACCCTCAAGGCTACCCAGCCCGTCATTGCCGATGGCAAGCTGATGCTCACCCTTTCCGCCGAGGGCGTACCCACTCCCGGTTATTACTGGATCACCCTGCAGATGCGCTCCAAGGCGCTGGCAGAGCTGGACAACCAGAACTGGAACAACCTTGAAACGTGGATGCTGGCTGATACCAGAGCCACCGACTACAGCGCCGAAAACGGCCCCGCCGTTCTGGATGCCAACAACTACAGCTGGGATTTCACCCCCAGCAACTATGAGCTCAACTCCTACGCCTCCACCGACAGCCGTCTGGAGAGCATGTCCAACGTCCTTGTCGAAGGCGACCAGAAGCGCAACTACCTGCACCATGCATGGGGCAGCGCGCTCACCCAGAACTCCAACGTATTCCCCGCCGATATCCCGCCCGTATTCAGGCTGTTCCAGTTCAACCGCATTGCCGCAGGCATCCGCGACGGTCTGCTCGACCGCTCCGGCAGCATTGACAGCGCGGCCTTCCTGACCAGGCACTTCATCATTTGCGTACCCGAACCCACCACCGCAGGAGAACAGTAACATGGCTAAGAAACAAACGAAAAAGAAAAAAGCCGTACGCTTTGTGCGTACGGAGCGCACCGCCATGGCAGCCCGCCGCATGCGCCGCACTGTGCTTCTGGTGCTGATCTGGGCAATGACCGTGGTGTACGCCTTTGGTTACATCAGCCTTGTGTACGAAAAGGACCTGCGCCTGATGGCCCCCAACGCAGCTGCGCAGATGCATGAAGAATCCCTCATGCCCGATTTCCTCTCCAACAGGCTCATCTCCATGCTGTTTGGCCGCTTCGGTCTGCGCGCCCAGCCGCCCGCTACCGAATTGCAGTCCGACAGCAACACCTTTGCCGATGTGATGCAGGTGCTCAACAACCGCGCCGATTTGTGGCGCAACCTGATGGTCGTTGCCATGGTCATCTCCATTGCCACCTCCGCCGTCATGCACGGGATGTGGCGCATGCGCTGCAACCGCATCATCAGCCCCTCGCGCGAGATCCCCGCGGTCAAGTCCTTCTTTCACGACCTGCTCACCATCAGCATCGTGATCAACTGCCTGCTGGCAGCCATCCTGTACCGCTTCGGCTATGACGGGCAGGCGGATACTTCCTTCCGCCTGCTGGCTTACAACGGCGTGTTTGTGTTAAGCCCCCTGGCCATGATCTTGTCCACCCGCTACACAGCGCCCATGTGCGTCAGCGGCGTCAGCTGCTACTTCCGCTAAGCTCCCGTTTCTGATTTTTTTCAAGCTAAGGAACATCTGCTATGTTTTATGTACTTGCCATCGGCGGAACCGGCAATAAGGTTCTGGAATCCATCGTCTACGGCGCAGCCGCGGACGCCTTTTACTGGATCGATCCTCAGACGGAGGAAAAGCATCCCATCGATGACCTGCACATGCTGTCCGTTGACGTTGACGCCAGCTGCGGCAACACCACGCGCGCCAAAATGGCCTGCGCCTATTACAACAACGTGCAAAAAAGCATGTCCAAGCTCAAGCGCAGGCACCGCGGCTTCCACACGCGTCTGAAGCTGCGCCAGTGGAACATGTCCGCTGAGGTGCGCGAGCTGTCCATCGATGCTCAGGTCAAAAACCACAAGACCGACCAGCCCCTTGCCCACACGCTTTTCAACAAAACCGAATCCAGCCTGGAGTACAGCGAAGGTTTCCGCGGTCACCCCGACCTTGGCGTGCTGTTCTTCTCCGACCTGCTGGAAAAGATCAACGACCCCCGCCGCAAGAACGTTCAGGACGATTTTCTGGACATCCTTGCCGATATGCGCCGCGACCTTGAACTGGGCGACCAGGTATGCGTGGCGCTGGTAGGCTCCATCTTTGGCGGCACGGGCGCCAGCGGCATCCCCATTCTGTCCAAGTACCTGCGCGAGACTTTCGCCAGCTACGGCGACCGTTTCCGCATGAGCGTTACCCTCATGCTGCCCTTCTACAAGGTGCCCGCCTCCGCCGCCAACGAGGAAGTGGAGATCGTTATCAACTCCACCGTATTTATGGATAAGGCCAAGACCGCGCTTGACTATTACGGCGCGGAGCAGATGGTATCGTCCTTCCGTCAGAGCGGCGTATACGACAGCCTCTACCTGCTGGGCCTGCCCAAGGAGGGCTTTGTGAGCATGCGCCGCTACGCCACCGGCAGCGGCGCGCAGGAGAACGACAGCCACCTCATGGAATGGCTGGCTACCCGCTCCATCGCCCACTTCTTCTGGAACAGCCGCCTCAAGGACAGCGAACGCGGCTGCTACGCCTTCCAGATGCACACCCCCACCTTCAGCTGGGAAAGCTTTGACACCGATGAAAAGTACTACCGCATCCAGTACGGCGGCCTGCTCAAGGCGGGCGCGGTGTACATGGCGGAGTGCTATCCCTACCTGAAAAACGCTTTGGCGGATACCCGCCTGATGGCCAGCCGCGACGTCAACTACTTCACCGCCTTCTTCCGTGACGCCCGCAAGGCCACCGAGGAGGAGCGTGAGGAGCTCATCCGCGAGATGGACGGCATCGCCAAGTTCTTCCGTTTCTACTGCAACTGGTTTATCCAGGTGCTTCGCTCCCTGCCCCCCACAATGCGCGTTGCCACCCAGCACGAGCAGGACCTGGTGGAGGCCGAAAAGCTGTACGCCGAATGGGTCTCCGCCCGTACAACGCTGAATATGTTCCTCAAGCAGGAAGGCGCCGAGCGCAAGCAGCAGCACCAGCTGGAAGCCGATGTAAAGGAAATTGCCGACAAGTTTGAGGCCATCCGCAAGGAGCTCAGCCGTCAGGAATACAACTCCATGCTCTACTATGCCAAGGAGCACGCCCGCACCGAGCTTGCCAACGCCGAGCGCAACCTTGCGCAGGAGCAGCAGACCATGGATGAAATGAAGGAAGAAAGCGCCGACCGCGTGACCCCCGTCATGCTTGAGCGCCAGAATCAGAACATCCTTGTTTGCCAGCGGCGCGTCGCCCGCATGACGGTGATGAACGAAGTTGTTGCCGAGGACTGGAAGGATGTAGAATTCGGCGGCCTGAACGAGGGCAAGAAGGACGACGGTCTGGAAATCCCCCTCAACGACCTTGTCAACAGCAGCCTGATGACCATTTTGGAAGAGCTGCTGGATGAAGACACCGACTTCAACGTATCCGCCACGCAGCAGAAGGCCGCCAAGCTCATGACCAATATCCACGAGCTGCTGCTTCTGCGCATGCGCGATACCGTGACCATTCAGGAGATCATGTCCACCCTCGGCGGCGGCATGACCGGCGCTCAGGGTGAAGAGCGCAACCTGCCCGCCGAGTTCCTTTCCACGCTGATCCATTCCGTATTTGTCGAGGTGTTTGCATGAAATGGCCTGTGCTGAAAAAGCAGAATAAGCGTTCCAAGTACCGCGACAGCAAACGCACCGGCAACCGGTACACCACTTTCCTGCCCGAGATGACCGAGGGCTACAACCTGCCCCTGCAGCTTCGTCCCGGCTTTACCCTGATGGACCCCGCCGACCCCAACGGCTGGCTCAGCGGCATCTCCCGCTCCATGGCCACCGAGGGCAACGACGTAGGCTACTCCATCCCCGACGTAATGGCGGTAGAACAGCAGATCCGCCGCCTTATCCGCCTGCCCCGCAACGAAGCTTTGCACCACCAGGAAATGCGCGACTGGCGCGCCGTGCTTGCCATCCTGCTGTTGTGGGACGGCTGGGAGAAGGATGATTTCTGGCCCGAATTGCGCATGGTGGATTACATCAACCCCGATGAGGATGAAGCCCCCAGCTCCTTCCGCAACGCCCTCATCCGCGCCGTGAGCAAGACCCGCGCCCGCGAAGGCGTGCGTATTTTCAGCCTCTACCGCACCATGGACCTTGTGACCGAGAGCGTGCCCCTTGCGCTGGTCTCCTCCGAGACCATCATCGCGCCCGCCGCCAACATGGCTGAGCGCCTCATGGAGCGCCTGCTGCCCGCTACCGTTACCTGGTACAACCGCGAAAAGAAGCGCTTTGAGGACCCCACCGCCTACCTCAGCGACCTTGACCGCCTGCGTCTGGTCATGCAGCTGCGCATCCTGCAGGAGATGAACGCCGACAAGGAGCTTGGCAGCTGCCTCTACACGGGCGATGACAACCACCTCGTAGGCTTGCTGGAGCAGTTCATTCAGGACCTGAACGATCACCGCTTCAAGTGGCGCAACAGCCTCAAGCCCGGCAGCGAAGAGATGGACGCCATGTACGACCGCATCATGGCTGTCAAGGGCCTGTACCGCGACGGCGGCGACACCTCCTATGTGCGTGCCGTGGAACGCCGCGAGTATCCCCTCGTCATTTCTCATCTTCTGCGCAACCCGCTGATGGTGAGCCTGAGCCTTGACCCCTCCGCCCGCGAGGACATGGCCCGCCGCCTCAACGCCCGTCACGTGGAGGATACCAAACACTACTATTACACCTACAACGGCATCCCCTTTGCGCGTGAGGATCATATCTACATCCTCGAGCCCATGAACGACCCCCGCAACGAGGAAGCCATCGAA
>JAZKYW010000091.1:0-4480 GCA_045612325.1 Candidatus Limiplasma sp.
CACGGCGGCACGGATAACGTATGGTTCTACGATATGCGCGCGGATGGCTATACGCTGGATGACAAGCGCACTCCCACTGCTGACAACGACATTCCCGATGTCATCGCCCGTTTCCACGCACTTGATCAGGAGCAAAACCGCGTCCGCACCGAGCAGAGCTTCATGGTGCCCAAGGCGGAGATTGTGCAAAACGGCTACGACCTCAGCATCAACAAGTACAAGCAGACGGAGTACAAGACCATCGAATACCCCTCCACGCAGCAACTCCTTGCGGAGCTGAAGGATCTGGAACAGCAGATTCAACAGGGGCTGAAGGATTTGGAGGGGATTCTGTGATGGCTACACTTGGTGAGGTTTTCCTCTTAATTCGTAATGGCGCGTCGATTAAGCAAACCGACGGAGCTAAAGGTTTGCCCATTACCCGCATCGAAACTATTGCTAATCGAAAAATCGACCTAACACGAATGGGATATGCAGATATCACCGATTACACACAGTTCGCAGACTATCAGCTGCAAGATGGTGATATTCTAATGTCGCATATAAATAGTGAAAAGCATTTAGGAAAAGTAGCACGTTATAACGCTGTAAACGGTGAATACATCATTCATGGTATGAATCTACTGTTACTTCGTGCTGACAAGCAAATAGTTTCGCCTGATTACGCTGAACATTTTTTCAATTCAGAAATGTTTCTTCGCCAACTCCCTAACATTACAAAAAAATCTGTCAACCAAGCCAGTTTCAATGTTTCAGCGTTAAAGAAGCTACATATACCAATTCCTTCATTGGCTGAACAGCACACAATTGAGCAGTCTTTAAACAAAATTACCACCCTTATCTCCCTGCGCAAACAGCAGCTTGCAAAACTGGATGAGCTGGTCAAATCCCGATTTATCGAACTGTTTGGCTCGGTAGAGGACAATAGATTTGGGATTAAAACAGTAAAAATCAAAGATGCATGTGAGTTGATTAACGGAAAGGCATTCAAACCCGAGGATTGGTCTGACAAGGGATTACCAATCGTTAGAATACAAAACCTTAACAATGAACAGGCACCATTTAACTATTTTGAAGGAGAAATCAAAGAGCAGTATTTAATTGATACTGGCGAATTGCTATTCTCTTGGTCGGGAACTCCTGGTACTTCGTTTGGCGCGTTTTTCTGGAATAGAGGAAAGGCGGTCTTGAACCAACACATTTTCAGAGTTAAACCTAAACTTAAGTTTAATCTGTTCTTCTTGCAGTTTGCACTTAATGGAAGAATTGATTTCATTATCAGCAAAGCACATGGCGGAGTAGGATTGCAACATATCACGAAAAAAGAACTTGATGAAGTTGAATTGTTGTTGCCTTCTGTTGAACAGCAAAACCAGTTCGCCGCCTTCGTCGAACAGACCGACAAATCAAAATTTGAAATTCAAACCTCTCTAACCAAACTCGAAACACTCAAAAAAGCCTTAATGCAGCAATACTTCGGATGAGGTGACGATATGTCCTTTCCTAAAAAAGTTGAAGAGCGTGCTCTTGTAGCCTGCGGAAGACACTGCTGTATATGTCATCAATTTTGTGGCCCACATATAGAATTGCATCACATCCATCAGCACGCTGACGGCGGTGAGGATACCTTTGAGAATTGCATTCCGTTATGCTTTAATTGCCATGCAGACATGGGCAAAAGAGACTCTCATCATCCAAAAGGAAAAGGTTATTCCGAACGCGAGTTAATAGCCCATCGGGACAATTGGTATTCCATGTACCAAAAGGGATTAGCCCCTTCTGAGGTTTCTCAAACCAAAAAGCAATATAACGAAATTAGAAAGTCCGTTTCCGAAGCATTGACTCTATACGCAAACCGTTACCATAATCCATTGGATATTGCGGATTTGCCTAATCATGCACTTCCTGCATCCTATATTGAAGCTTCCGACGAATTAAGGAAGCTGGGGGCTAAAATCATTGCTGTTTCAGAAGTAATTGAAAACGATTTTCCTATCAGCCAAGAAGATTTGCATACCGTTGGAAGTAACCTTATTGGATTAAGCAACAGTATGACAACACCTTACGGTTGCGGTATTGATGCTAATGATTTGAGAAACACCATATATATGGAGCAAAAGATACGCACACTCTTGTCACTATCACAGAGGTAATTTTCTATGGCCAACTTTGACTTTTTAACCCAGCACCCTCAATTCGCGCCATTTGTGCAGCCTGCCATCACAGCGGAGCGTCTGCTATCCATCGATACCTCCGCCTGTGTTATCAACTGCCGCCGCGCAATGGAATTTGCCGTCAAATGGATGTACTCCGTGGACGGCTCCCTTGTGCTGCCCTACGATGACCGTTTGGCATCCTTGATGGACAGCGAGGACTTTCGTGATGTGGTTGGGCCGGACGTTCACCACCGCATGAAGCTGATCCGCGCGCTGGGCAACCAGGCAGCGCACAGCAGCCGCATCATCACCCGCGACCAGGCCATGCTTTGCTTGGAAAATCTGCATTGTTTTCTGGATTTTGTTGCCTATTGCTATGCGGATACGTACGAGCCGCATCCCTTTGATCCTGCGCTGGTGGATGAGCCTGCCGTGCAGCCCGCCGTGGTGGATAACACTGCCGAAATAGAGCTGAAAAAGCTGCTGGCGGAAAACGCCGCCCTTCGCGAGCAGCTCACCGCCCGCCGTGAGGCTCAGCAGCCCACCTATGTGCCCAAGCCCCTCGACCTTTCCGAGTTCAAAACCCGCAAAATCTACATTGATACCATGCTTGCGGATGCAGGCTGGACGGAAGGCAAGGATTGGATCAACGAGGTGGAACTGCACGGCATGCCCAACAAGCACGAAGTGGGCTATGCGGATTATGTGCTCTATGATGATATGCAAAAACCGCTTGCCATCATCGAGGCCAAGCGCACCTGTGTGGATCCGTCCAAAGGCCGTCAGCAGGCCCAGCTGTATGCGGACATCCTTGAAAAACAGTATCATCGCCGCCCTGTGGTGTTTTTGACCAATGGCTTTGAAACCTATATCGTGGACGGTCAGTATCCCGAGCGCAAGGTATCAGGCATCTATGCCAAGCGCGATTTGGAAAAGCTGTTCAACCTGCGCCGCATGCGTACAAGCCTGAAACATGTGATGGTGAATACAAATATCGCAGGCCGCTATTATCAGGAAGGCGCTATCAAGGCCGTGTGTGAAGCCTTTGACCAAAAGAACCGCCGCAAGGCGCTGCTGGTAATGGCTACAGGATCAGGCAAAACACGCACCTGCATTGCGCTGTGTGATGTGCTTTTGCAGCACGGATGGGTCAAAAATATCCTCTTCCTTGCCGACCGTACCAGCCTTGTTACGCAGGCCAAGCGCAGTTTTGTGAACCTGCTGCCTGACCTTTCCGTAACAAACCTGTGCGAAGAAAAGGATAACTATAACGCGCATTGCGTCTTTTCCACCTATCAAACCATGATGAACTGTATTGATACCGTGCAGGACGAGCAGGGCAAGCTGTTTACGTGCGGTCATTTTGATCTGATCATCTGCGACGAAGCACACCGCTCCATCTATAACAAGTTCCGCGATATCTTTGACTACTTTGATGCGCCGCTGGTAGGCCTGACCGCCACGCCCAAAGATGAGATCGACAAGAACACCTATGACATTTTCCATTTGGAAAGCGGCGTGCCTACCTACGGTTACGAGCTTGCACAGGCCGTCAAGGATGGCTATCTTGTTGACTTTATGTCGGTGGAAACAACGCTGAAATTCCTTTCACAGGGCATTATATACGATGAACTGACAGATGAGGAAAAAGCGGAATATGAGGGTACCTTTACCGACGAAAACGGCGACCTGCCCGAGCAGATCGGTTCCTCTGCGCTGAATGAGTGGGTGTTCAACGAAGATACCATTCGTGAAGTGCTGCACATCCTGATGACGCAGGGTATCCGCATTGATTACGGCGAAAAACTTGGCAAAACCATCATCTTTGCCAAAAACCATCTCCATGCTGAAAAAATCTATGAAATTTTCAATAAGGAATACCCCCACCTGCCCGGTTATGCCAAAGTCATCGACAACTACATGACCTACGCGCAAAGCGCCATCGATGAGTTCTCCGATCCCCAGAAGCTGCTTCAAATCGCCATCTCTGTTGATATGCTGGATACAGGCATCGACGTACCCGAAGTGCTGAATCTGGTTTTCTTCAAGAAGGTCATGAGCAAGGCAAAGTTCTGGCAGATGATCGGTCGCGGTACGCGCCTGTGTCCCCATCTGCTGGATGGCGCGGATAAGGAGAAATTCTACATTTTCGATTTCTGCGGCAATTTTGAGTTTTTCCGCATGAACAAGGGCCACGCCTCCGCCAATCAGCTGCCGTTGCAGGGCGCCATCTTCAGCCTGAAAGCACAAATTGCCTTCAAGCTGCAGGAGCTGTCTTATCAGACGGCTGAACTGATTCCATTCCGCAAAAGCCTTGTTGACGA
>JAZKYW010000092.1:0-2093 GCA_045612325.1 Candidatus Limiplasma sp.
CCATCGCTTGTTAACACATAAACGAACCGCTGCAATTCTTCGGGCCCACCTGTCGGCACGTCTTCAGGAGGATAATAGATATCAGCCTGAGTTTGCTTGTACCACTGGTAAGTAAGGCCGGGTTCATTCTCTACAGCAGCACGCCAGGCATAGGCGTTAGGCGTTGTATCATCGGAGACAGCATAAACCTGTACGCCTGTGGTGAAGTTATTGACTGCGGGCTGTGCTACGATCTGCACATTGCTGAAAACAGGTTCAAATATGTAATCTCCAGCCAAATCAGACTTAGAAACTGCATAATTTGCCGGATATTCTTCAGGGGGGGCAACAGACATAAGTCCACTGTCAAAACTCCCCCAACGGACCCAGCTCAACAGGTCGGTGTCTTCAGGAATTGCCGCTAACTGCTGCTCATTGAGAGGTTTTCCGGGTTCTATGTAAACCTTAGCACTATCGCTAAAAAGTCCGCTATCAAGCTCCTCCTCACTCGCCTCGAGCAAAGGCACCGTTCCGATCCAAAGATTAGCGTTGGGCCGTGGGGTAGACGAACCTTCGTCGCCGTCTGCAGCCAGTGCGTTCATGGGCAGCATGCCGACAAGCATAATGACAACCAGCCAGATGCAGACCAGACTCTTCAAGCGTTTTTTCATAATTGCTTCCTCCTTTTATTCATACAAGACTTCCATAGTATGTAGTTTAAATGCCGCAAGCCGTCCCGCAGAGTACGCAGGTGTGGCTTGCCGGGGCGTTTATCCTTTCGAAGGGGTGTGGGGACCTGAGCGATGGACGCTCCGCTTTGGGCAAAGCGGGCGATCATCTCCGTGGCAAATTCCATACCGGGACAGCGTAAATCCAAGGCGAGGGCACTTTCCCGATGAAAGGCGCGCAGACCGCAATGAAAGTCTGCCACATCGGTTTGAAAGCGCCGCCGTGCCAAAGCCGAAAGCAGCGGCACGCCCCATGTATGGCTCCATGGCATGGCTCCGGGTTCGATGCTCCCGGAGAAGCGGTCTCCCATAACCAGCGCCGCGCCGGCGCGCAGTTTTTCAATGAAGGCATCGGGGTGAGCGAAGTCATAACTGCCGTCGCAGTCGCCCATAATGATGTATTTGCCGCTCGCTGCCGCTATGCCGCCGATGAGCGCTGCTCCGTAGCCCTGCTTAGGAACGGTAACGACACGCGCGCCGCAGTCAACGGCAATTTGGGCTGAGCCGTCCGTTGAGCCGTTGTCGGCAATGAGGATCTCGGCATCCAGTCCAAGGCGGTCTATGGCGCTTTGGGCTTCGCCGATGCACAAAGGCAGGGTGTGTGCCTCGTTGAGACAAGGCATGAGAAAGGTAAATTCCATCAGCGCCGCCCCCTTTTCCTCTTTTGGGGCAGGCTTATATTCAGCCACAGGGAAGCCAGCAAGGCAAAGATCAGCGTAACCAGCGCCCGGTGGGTGAAGAAGCAGTGGAGATACGAATGGTTGTTTAACACAAGATACCGCAGCAGTACGATGGCGCCGAGGCTCAGCAGCAGCGGCGGAGCGTGGGGCTGTGTTTCTTTGCCCCGCAGCAGATACCACAGCGACAGCGATACCGCCAGAATGAACGCTGTCCCGATCAGCACCTGAGCGTAGTTCACACGGCTTGCACCGCCGAAGAGCATATTCAGGTTTGCAAGCGGTGCGGACAGGAAAGAATCGGGCAGTTCAGCCAAGCCCGGCGTAACGCTGCCAAAACGGATCGCCGCAGCGCCGAGGGCGGATACGAAAGCACCGCCGCCGGTGACAAGGCTGGCCAAGAGCCATTTCATCAGGAAAGTCCCGGCATAGGCTATACCCCAGGACGCACCGCATTTGATCAGCATGGGCAGGTTTTCCCGGAAGGTGCCCAACCGCTTTTCCTTTGCCCGCACGGCAATGACCAGCGCCAGCGGAAGCAGGATCGTGACGGTTTCGGTGGTGAGAAAGTCGAAGAAGGCGACCGCTGTGCCGGAGATGACACTGAGAACGGTCAGGTGTCTGTCACCGCGGCGCTCCAGCAGCAAATAAAGGGGTATGAGCGTAAACGCCACAAGGAAGGCAGGCTGATATTCCATGCTCAGACGCA
>JAZKYW010000093.1:0-2876 GCA_045612325.1 Candidatus Limiplasma sp.
CAATGAATCCGCTGCGCAGGCCCTCGCTGCCGAAACCGGCGCCATCGCCATCCGCTGCGATGTACGCGACAGTGCCTCCGTCGCCTCCGCCTGCTCGGAGGCCAAACGCCATCTCGGACACATCGACGTGCTGGTCAACAACGCGGGCATTGCCCAGCAGAAGCTGTTCACCGACATCACCGATGATGACTGGGCGGCCATGCTTTCCGTCAACCTGAGCAGCGCCTTTTACGTTTGCCGCGCTGTTTTGCCCGATATGATCAGCCGCCGCTATGGGCGCATCATCAATGTGGGCAGCATCTGGGGACAGGTGGGCGCCAGCTGCGAGGTGCATTATTCCGCAGCCAAGGCAGGCCTCATCGGGCTTACCAAGGGCCTTGCCAAGGAAGTGGGTCTCAGCGGCGTGACCGTCAACTGCATCTGTCCCGGCGTGATCGAAACGGACATGCTTTCTTCCTTTACACAGGACGATCTTTCCGCTCTTGCAGATGAAACGCCCGTGGGGCGCCTTGGCACGCCCGAGGATGTGGCGCGCAGCATTTTGTGGCTGGCAGCGCCCGAATCAGGTTTCATAACCGGCCAGATCATCGGTGTTAACGGCGGTTTTGGTGAATAAAACTCATTTACAGCAGGAGGAATGACCATGAGCATTCTCATTGGCGGCAAGATCAACGCCTCGCCCATCGCGCTGGGCTGCATGCGACTGACCCGACTGGACGTTGCGGAAGCGGAAAAACTGCTGTTGACCGCTGTAGAAAAGGGCATCAACTTCTTTGACCATGCGGATATTTACGCCGCAGGCCAGTCGGAAGTGCTCTTTGGCGAAGTGCTGCGCCGCAATCCCGGCCTGCGCGACAAGATCATCATCCAGACCAAGTGCGGCATCTGCCGCGGCTATTACGACAGCTCCGAGGAGCACATCCTTGAAGCGGTGGATGGTTCTCTGTCCCGCCTCGGGCTTGACAGCGTGGATGTTCTGCTCATCCACCGTCCCGATGCGCTCATGGAGCCTGAGGAGATGGCCCGCGCCTTTGAAAAGCTGGAAAAGGCGGGCAAGGTACGCGCTTTTGGCGTAAGTAACATGAACACCCTGCAGATGCAGCTGCTGGACCGTGCCATGCCCGGCAAGATGATCATCAACCAGCTGCAGTTTGGCGTGGCGCATTCGGGCCTTGTGGACGAGGGCATCACCGTCAACAACAAGATCGATCAGGCCATCGTGCGCACCGACGGCGTTTTGGACTACTGCCGCCTGAACGGCGTGACCGTGCAGGCATGGTCGCCCATGCAGTACGGCATGTTCAAGGGCCCCTTCATGCAGTGCGAGGACTACGCCGAGCTCAACGCCTACATGGAAGAACTTGCGCAGCAGTACGGCGTGAGCGCAGAGGCCATCGCCCTTGCGTGGATCCTGCGTCATCCCGCCAGGATCCAGGCCATCATCGGCACCGCCAATATCGACCGCGTATGCCGCAGCGCCGAGGCCATGAACATCACCCTTACCCGTCCCGAGTGGTATAAGATGTACAAGCTCGCAGGCAATGTGATCCCCTAATCCAAAGTAACGGAGGCACCAACGATGGAAAAGTCCAAAGTATATTTTACCAATTTCCGCGCGACCCCCGATATGACCCTGCTTAAGAAGTTCCGCCGTCTTATCGAAAAGGCGGGCATCAAGACCATGGATCTGGACGGCAAGTTCACCGCCATCAAGATCCATTTCGGCGAGCCCGGCAACCTTGCTTTCCTGCGCTCCAACTATGCCAGGGTCATGGTGGATACGCTCAAGGAGATGGGCGCAAAGCCGTTCCTTACCGACTGCAACACCCTGTACGTTGGCAGCCGCCGCAATGCGCTGGACCATCTGGAGGCCGCCTACACCAACGGCTACAGCCCCTTCCAGACCGGCTGCCACGTCATCATCGGCGACGGTCTGCTGGGTACCGATGACGTAGCTGTGCCTGTGGATGGCGAGTACTGCAAGGAAGCGCTCATCGGCCGCGCCATTATGGATGCCGAAGCCATCATCTCCATCAACCATTTCAAGTGCCACGAAAGCACGGGCATCGGCGGCGCGCTCAAGAATCTGGGCATGGGCTGCGGCTCCACCGCGGGCAAGCGTCACATGCACCATGACGGCAAGCCCACCGTTATCCCCAAGGTATGCGTTGGCTGCGGACGCTGCGTCAAGCAGTGCGCGCACGGCGCCATCAGCTTTGTGGATTACGAAGGCCGCCGCGTTGCCAAGGTCGACCCCGACGTATGCGCCGGCTGCGGACGCTGTGTGGGCGTGTGCCGCGACCGCGGCGCCATCCTCGGCCCCAACAGCTCCAACGATATGCTCAACTACAAGATCAGCGAATACGCCAAGGCTGTTGTGCAGGGCCGTCCCAACTTCCACGTAACGCTCGTGTGTGACGTTTCTCCCTACTGCGATTGCCACTCCGAGAACGATACCCCCATCATTGCCGACGTAGGCATGTTTGCCAGCTTTGACCCCGTCGCCCTCGACGTGGCCTGCGCCGATGCCTGCAACCGCATGGAGCCTCTGCCCGGCACCTTCCTTTCCGACAAGCATGTGCACACGGGCGATATCTTCAACGACGCTCATCCCTACACCAACTGGCGCAGCGGCGTAGAGCACGCCGCCAAGCTGGGCGTAGGCAGCCTGGAGTACGAACTGATTGAACTGTAATGGGTGAGACGCAGGGGAAGGCGCTGCCTTCCCCTGCACCCCTTCCGCAAGGGATTTCATCCCTTGACCCGTTTCTGCCCGCGTGTCACGCGGGCAGTGGAGCATGAAGGCTGAGGTGTTCCTCTGTTTCATATCATCACAATGCGGGTATATCAAAAACGTAACAAGACCCCACATTGGC
>JAZKYW010000094.1:0-5313 GCA_045612325.1 Candidatus Limiplasma sp.
CGAAGGCGCCCGCGACTATCTGGTACCTGCCCGCAAGCATCCCGGCAAGTTCTATGCGCTGCCTCAGGCTCCCCAGCAGTTCAAGCAGCTGCTGATGACCTCCGGCTTTGACCGCTATTTCCAGATCGCTCCCTGCTTCCGCGACGAAGACGCCCGCGGCGACCGCAGTCCCGGCGAGTTCTACCAGCTGGATATGGAAATGTCCTTCGCCACCCAGGACGATGTTTTCGGCGTGATCGAGGATGTATTCCCTCCCATCTTTGCCAAGTACGGCCTGTACAACCGCGCCTCCACCGCGCCTTTCAAGCGCATCCCCTTCACTGAGGCCATGGAAAAGTACGGCTCCGACAAGCCTGACCTGCGTATCGACCTGACCGTGCAGGATGTGACCGAGCTCATCGGTTCCTGCGGTTTCGGTCCCTTCGAAGGCCAGGTCGTCAAGGCTATCGTGGTCAGCGATATGACCGCTACCCGCAAGCAGATCGACAAGCTGTGCGCTGATGTTGAAGTTGTCAGCGGCAACAAGGCCTTCTGGTTCAAGCTGGACGAGAAGGGCGAGATCGCCGGCGGCATCGCCAAGTTCGTCAAGGATATGAAGGACGAGCTGGTCGAAAAGCTGGGCCTTGCTCCCAACACCTTCGTAGGTCTGACCTGCGGCGCCAAGCTGGCTGCTCAGAAGACTGCCGGCGTTATGCGCAAGATGCTGGGCGAAATGTGCCCCAACCACATGGACAAGGAGCAGTACGAGTTCTGCTGGATCGTTGATTTCCCCATGTACGAGATCGGCGAGGAAAGCGGCGAGCTGGAATTCTGCCACAACCCCTTCTCCATGCCCAACGGCGGTCTGGAAATTCTGGAAAAGGCCGAGAAGGGCGAGGTCGATCCCCTCAGCATCACCGCTTACCAGTACGACCTGGTCTGCAACGGCGTAGAGCTCTCCTCCGGCGCTGTTCGTAACCATGATCCCGAGATCATGATCAAGGCCTTCCAGATGGTACGTCTGGGCGAGGAGGACGTAAAGTCCAAGTTCCCCGCTATGTACAACGCCTTCTGCTACGGTGCTCCGCCTCATGCCGGTATCGCTCCCGGTGTTGACCGCATGGTCATGCTGCTGGCCGGCCAGGACGCCATCCGCGAAGTTATCGCCTTCCCCATGAACAAGAATGCTCAGGACCTCATGATGGGCGCTCCCGGCACTGTTGAGCAGCGTCAGCTGGATGAACTGCACATCGCTCTTGTTCAGCCCGAAGAAGAGTAAAAGCCTGTATTGTCAAGCGGGCAAAACTCTGTTATACTTATAAAAGCTGGATCAGGCATTGCCTGTATTATATGACGGCATCAATCCCATAGGAGGTGTGGTATATGGCCACCAAAAAGGATAATCTGCCTCTGACCCTGGATCACGAAACCGATTCTACGGGCACCATCACATACGCCAACGAGGTAATTGCTATTATCGCCGGCGTCGCGGCCAACGAGGTCGACGGCGTTGCTGCGATGTGTTCTTCCAGCGGCAGCATCTCGGATGTGTTCGGCCGCGGCAAGAGCGTTAACAAGGTCACCAAGGGCGTCAAGGTAGAACTTGGCACCGAGGAAGTGGCTGTAGACGTTTACTTCATCGTGGAGTACGGCACGCCCATCCAGACCTGTGCTGCTGCCATCCAGGAGAACGTTCGCAAGTCCATTGAGAGCATGACCGGCCTGCATGTGGTACGCGTTGACGTGCACGTACAGGGCGTAAGCTTTGAGAAGGAGCAGGCTCAGCCCGCGCTGGAAGGCTTTGAAAGCCTCACCGGCATCGCCGCCAAGAACGAGCCTGCCAAGGAAGAAAAGCCCGTTGAACCCGTCAAGCCCGTGAAGGTCGAGTTCGAAGGCGAGCCCACTCCCGCTGAGGAGCATGAGCCCACCATTGCCGATATCGAACTGGAACAGGCCAAGGCTGAAGCGGAAGAAGCCGCTGCCGCCGAAGAAACCGTAACGGAAGAATAATGCGCTGCCTGCTTTAAGCTTGCTGCTGCAGGCTTGAAGCAGGCTTCCTTTATGATGAAAACTGCACAGGAGGCTGACTCTGATGACGAAACTGCGTATCTGGGATCGTATTCTGGCCGCGCTCATGGGCATTTTGTGTATTGCTGCCGCTGCTGCGATCGGTCTGTATGCCTTTGGCCTGCTGCCCCTGCAGCAGCTGGGCGAGCTGATCGGTAAGGTCGGCGCTATGGATTGGCGTAAATGGCTCATCTACGGCGGTGCTGTAGCTGTGCTGCTGATCATTGGCTTCTACGGCGTTGGTATGCTTTTCCGCCGCCGCAAGGACAAGGGCTTTGTTGTTCAGCACACCGATTTCGGTGAAATGAGCATCTCTATGAAGGCCATGGAAAACATGGTCAAGAAGTGCGTTGATGCCCATGACGAGCTGACCGTCAACCAGACCAAGATCTATCTGGTTCGCAACGGCGTAAGCGTTGATATGAAGATCACGCTGGCTTCCGGTGTGAACATCCCCCTGACCGTCAATGCTCTGCAGAAGCAGATCAAGCAGTACATTACCTCCTGCAGCGGCGTGGATGTTTACGACGTGCGCGTGAAGGTTGAAACGGACAACAACGTAAAGCTGCTGCCCGCGCCTCAGACGCCCGTTGTAGAGCCCGAACCCGTGGAAGAGGTAAAGTGCGTGGAAGCGCCTGCCGGCCGTGATTATCAGTATCACGATGAGCCCGAGGTGTATACCGAAGCGCCTGCCAAGCCCGAGCCCGAAGTTCCTGCGGAAGAGCCCGTAGTCGAGCAGACGGAAGAACCTCGGGTCGAAGAGACTGAGATCCAGCCCGAAACTGAGGAAGTTAAGGCCGAAGAAACTGAGGCACCTGCCGAGGAGGCGAATGCGTAATGCGTAAGTTTGAAAAGGGTACCCCGGAATACGGTTTGATCCTTGGCGTACTGGGCGCTGTTATCGCTGCCGGCATCCTGTTCTTCGGTTTCTGGCGCACTGCGCTGGTCGTTGCGCTGTTCGGTGTAGGCTATTTTATTGGCGCTGTGGATAACAAGGCCGAGTTTTTCAAGAAACTTGTCAATTCCATTTTCCCCGCCAAGGATGACTGATTTTATCAAAAGCGAAACGGAGTGTATATACAATGGCACGTTCCATTGCCAGACAGGCTGCCATGCAGCTGCTTTATGAACGCCTTTCCGGCGGCGAAGCGGACAGCGAATCCCTGGAGCTGGTGTACGAGCAGCTTTCCAAGCTGAGCGAGGAGGAAGGCGAACTTCATCCCTCCAAATCTGAGCTGGCTTATATCAACGATGTGCTGGAAGGCGTCAAGGAGCATGAAGCCGAGCTGGATGATTCCATCGAGAAGCATTCCACCGGCGCCTGGACGCTTGAGCGCGTACCCCATGTGGATTTGAGCATTCTGCGCCTTGCTGCGTATGAACTGTTCCATCGCGAAGATGTGCCCGATAACGTAGCCATCAGCGAAGCGATGACCATGGCTGGCCGCTACAGCGAGCCCAAGAGCAGCCGCTATATCAACGGCGTGCTGGGAGCCATGGAGCGCGGTAAGCGCGAACCTCAGGCTGAAGAAGAAACCGCCACTGAGGAGTAAAGTTTAAATGCGTATTACGTTGGGTTTTGATACCAGCTGCTATACGACCTCTGCAGCGGCTGTCAATGAGCATGGCGAGGTGGTTGCCGCCTCGCGCATGCTGTTGCCGGTCAAGCAGGGAGAACGCGGCCTTCGCCAAAGCGAGGCCGTTTTTGCGCATGTAAGACAAATGCCGCTGGTGATGGATGAACTGAAAAAACAGCTGGAAGGCAAAGACGCCGAAATCGTTGCCGTGTGCGCATCGGCTTCGCCTCGCGATGAGGAAGACAGCTACATGCCTGTTTTCACCGTGGGACTTGGTCATGCAAAGGTGCTGGCGGATGCATTGAACGTGCCTTTGTTTGAAACCAGCCATCAGCAGGGCCATATTGCGGCAGGTCTGATTGGCAATAAGCAGCCTGATGGCGCTTTTGTCGCGCTGCATTTGAGCGGCGGCACCACTGAATTGCTTGCCTGCGGCGGCGAAAAGCTGCAGCTGCTGGGCGGCTGTGCTGACCTGCATGCGGGTCAGGTGGTGGACCGTGTGGGCGTTGCGCTGGGACTTCCATTTCCTGCAGGCCCCCATCTGGAAAAACTGGCTATGAGCTGCGAAGAAACGGTCGAAGCGCTTTTGCCTGTAAGCATGGAAAAAGACGGACTTACCTGTCATCTTTCCGGCGTAGAGACCCGCGCACAGCAGTGGATTCGCGAAGGCAAAATGAGCAGCGAAAAAATCGCTGCGGAAGTTTTTGACGTACTTGCACGCACAGTGGCTAGGCTTTTGACAGGCGCATGCGAAAAAGCGGGTACGCAGCAGGCGCTTGTGGTAGGCGGCGTGGCTTCTTCAACGCTTTTGCGTACAAAGCTGAAGGCAAGGCTTGCCAAGCAGCGCAAAAAGATCAATGTTATGTTTGGTGAACCTGCATACAGCGCGGACAACGCTGCCGGTGTCGCCGCGATCGGAATGAAAAAATACTTGTCTCAGGGTGAGTGAGGAGGATTACGATGGCAGCTCAACTGCTTGACGGTAAAGTAATTTCTGCAGAATTGGAACAAATGCTTAAGCAGCGCGTGGACGCGATGAAGCAGAAGGGTTTTGTTCCCGGGCTTACGGTTATTCTGGTGGGTGAAGACCCCGCCAGCCAGACCTATGTGAGCAACAAGGAAAAGGCCTGCGAACGTTTGGGCATTTGCTCCAAAACGCTTCGCATGCCCGAAAATACCACTCAGGAAGAGTTGGAAGCTGCCATTGAAGAGGCAAACGCCGATGAGCAGGTACACGGCATTCTTGTGCAGCTGCCCCTGCCCCGTCATCTGGACAGCGACCGCGCGCTTTCTCTCATCCTGCCCGAGAAGGATGTTGACGGCTTCCACGATATCAACGCGGGTCGTTTGTCCCGCGGTCTGGATTGCACGGTTGCCTGTACGCCCAAGGGCGCTCTGCATATGCTGAAGCAGGCAGGTATCCCCATCAGCGGCAAGGAGGCTGTGGTCGTAGGCCGCAGCAACATCGTTGGCAAGCCTATGGCTCTGCTGCTTTTGCAGGAAAATGCAACTGTGACCGTATGCCACAGCCGCACTCAGAATCTTGCTGAGCATACCCGCCGTGCCGATATCCTCGTTGCTGCCATTGGCAAGCCCCGTTTTATTACCGGGGATATGGTCAAGGAAGGCGCTGTTGTTGTTGACGTTGGCATCAACCGTGTCGACGGCAAGCTTTGCGGCGACGTTGATT
>JAZKYW010000095.1:0-5144 GCA_045612325.1 Candidatus Limiplasma sp.
TAGAATTTTTCTTAGCACAGAGCCTGAAAACGAATGCGGTATGCACATTTATCAGAAAGCAGGCTTTATCGACACGGGCATCATTGATGAAGGTGAAGCTGTAATGAAATTGATGTTATAAGTTGGTCAAATTCCAATTTGCCTGACTGACACGCAGCTCGCCCTGCGTCAATTGCAAACGCAACCTCCCTGTCACGTTTCTGACAGGGAGGTTGCTTTATGGCTTTTTACAATATAACCACACCGTGCTGGTCAGGCACGATGCAGCGCGCGCGTTCTTCGGGCGTCAGTTTTTCCATTACTTCCTGCACAAAGCCGTGCGTCCAAAACAGATTGTCCTCCGCCTCGTGATAGGTGGAATGATGCTGGAAAACGATTTTCCCGGGCTTGAGCATACGAATAAACTTGACGGCATTGTCCGCGCCCATGTTGTGCTCCGTGGGCGAAACGAACAGCACATCCGTATCGGGCATATCAAAATGCTCCTCCAGAAGCACCGTATCACCCGGCTGATAAAACATCAATCCGCCAAAGCAGAAGCGGTAGCCGCAATCCAGCATGCTTGCACCGCTGTAAATGCTGCCGCCGATATGCCCGTGCACTGCGCGGACGCACGATACCTGCATGCCCTTCACCCACAGCGCATCCCAAGGGCGGCAGAACACCGCACGCTGCGCAAGGCCTTCAATGGCTTCCGCCTTCTCCCTGCAGCTTTCGGGAATGACGAACAGGCAGCGCTCGCCCTTGAGCAGCTGTTTGACCGTTTCGGTGCTGAAATGGTCCTCGTGCCCATGGGTGATCATCAGCACATCCAGCTTCTGCGCCAGCTCCTCCATATCCACCGTCGGCGGCGCGATGCGTTCCCCCAGCGTTAAATCCAAATCTGTGGCGATCAGGCGGCTTCCGTCCCAAAGGATGAATCCATCGTTACCCTGCCACAAAAGCGCGGGAAAAGGGCTGTTCTGAAGCTTTTTGAGCATGGTTCTTCTCTCCCCTTTGCAGTATGAAAAACCCGCCGTACAGCGTACTGTACAGCGGGGAATGATTTACAGAGACAGCATCACAAGGCTGGCAACGGACAGCACGATGCCGATGATGACGTTGCGGTTGAGCTTTTCCTTGAACATGATGGCGCTCATCACGACCGTCATCACCAGTACAAGGCCGTTTTCCACCGTGTAGAACACGGACAGCATATCGCCCAGGCGGCCGATGAGCAGCATGAGCTGCACAACAGCCAGCGCAGCCACGATGCCCGCGCCCACAGCGCTGCCCCAAGCCTTGCCGTTCATTTGGAAGGCCTTGAGGGTATCCTTGCGGCGGGTGACAACCAGAGAGATTAGAGAGATAATGGCAGAGGACAGGAAGGTGATCACGATCATTTCGTTGCCCTGAGTGTTTTCCATCACCTTCTGCTGGCCTGCCATCAGGGTTCCGTAGAGGCCGTTTACGGTAAACAGCAGGGCGACCCAGCCGGCATAGCCCTTCTTGATGCCCTTGAAGGCGTTGCCGTCAAGGTTGATCACAACAAAGCTGGCAAGCATCACAACGATACCCGCGATCTGCAAACCGCTCAGCTTTTCGCCCCACAGGATCAGGGAGAAGGCCATGGGCACCACAACGCCGCCGAACAGGCGGAAGATGCTCTGCAGAGAGAAGGGGCCGGTGCGGGATGCCTTGATCACACCGAGGTTGTACAAAAACAGCATCAGACCGTTGGCAATGCCCATGCCCCAGGTGGCAAGGCTGGCTTCAAAGCGCAGGCCCATCACCACACCCAGCACGCCGAGGCCAACGATCAGGCCGTACAGAACAGAGAAAACGGGCGTAGCGTCGCTTTCATTGCCCGCATAGGCGGAGGAATAAGTCTTGCCGAACAGGCCCTGAAAAGTGTAGCAGAGAATACATCCGGCAAGCATGCCGATATCCAAAAGTTCCATGTGCTCGTTTCTCCTTACGTATCAAATGGGTTCCTGTGCCATGATACGTTTTCGCACGGTCTTTGTCAAGCCTTGACGCGTGTTTCAAACCCGCCTATAATAAAGGCAACCGACCGAATTTCACATTTTCACAGGAGGAATATCCGAATGGCTCTTTTGCATGTCACTTTTTCATCCGCATCCCTCAGACGCTCTGTGCCCATGGATGTCATCCTGCCCGTTGATAACATGAAACCTGCCTACGACAAGCCTTTCAAGACCCTCTATCTGCTGCACGGCCTGTTTGGCAGCTGCGCAGACTGGATCAACTGCACGCGCATCAAACGCTGGGCAGAGGCCAAAAATCTGTGCGTTGTGATGCCCTCGGGCGATAACAGCTACTACGTGCCGCAAAGCAATCCCCACAACGATTACGGCGCCTTTATCGGCGAAGAGCTGGTGGAGATCACCCGCCGCATGTTCCCTCTGAGCCACAGGCGCGAGGATACGTTCATCGCAGGCCTGTCCATGGGCGGCTTCGGCGCGCTGCGCAACGGCCTTAAATACAACGAGACCTTCGGCTGCATTGCCAGCCTTTCGGGCGCGCTGCACTTTTTTGAGGTGGATGAGCACGAAAAGCTCAACTCCATCAACACCGAAAACTTCTATTTCGGCGATATGAAGGTCGCCACGCTCAGCGACAAAAATCCCCGCATCATCGCAGAGCAGCTTGGCAAAACGCCCAAGGCGGTGCTTCCGCGCATCTACATGGCCTGCGGCACCGAGGATATCCTTCTGCCCAGCAACCGCCTTTTCCGCAAATGCCTTGAGGATAACAAATTCGACCTCACCTACGAGGAATTCCCCGGCGACCACAACTGGGATTTCTGGGATATGACCATCAAGCGCGTCATCGACTGGCTGCCTTTGGAGGATAACGCAAAATGAAACTCTTTCTCTCCGCCATCACGAAATTTCTGCTGGGCGTTGTGCTGATCGGGGCGCTGCTTCTCTGGCCTGCGGGAACATGGCATTATCCCAACGCATGGCTGTTGATGGGGCTGTTGTTCATTCCCATGTTCATTGCAGGATTGGTGATGCTTTGGAAAAATCCCGCGCTGCTTCAAAGCCGCCTGAATGCCAAAGAAAAGCGCGGCACGCAGGATGCCTTGGTCAAACACAGCGGGCTGATGTTCCTTATGGGCTTTGTCACAGCAGGGGTGGATTTCCGTTTTGGCTGGAGCCATCTGCCCAAGTGGCTTATCATTGCCGCTTCCGCCGCATTCCTGCTGGCCTATGCCCTGTACGCCGAAGTGCTGCGTGAAAACACATGGCTTTCCCGCATCGTCGAGGTGCAGGAGGGGCAAAAGGTGGTTTCCACGGGCTTGTACGGCATCGTGCGCCACCCCATGTACGCCGTTACGCTTTTGCTGTTTCTGAGCATGCCGCTGGTGCTGGGTTCATGGCCCGCGTTTTTCATCTTTCTCGTCTATCCTACCATCATCAGCAAGCGTCTTTTGGATGAAGAAAAGCTGCTTGCCAAAGAGCTGGATGGCTACGAGGATTACATGAAGCGCGTCAAATACAGACTCATCCCCTTTGTCTGGTAACAACAAAAAGAAGCTGCCGATACAGCAGCTTCTTTTTTATTTACAGCAGCTTTTCCGCCACCAGAATCGTACCGTCTTCCCTTTCCACTTCCTGAATGACCTGAAAGCCGTTCTTTTTCCAGAAGTGGTTGGATTGCGGATTGTCCCTGTCTATGCCAAGCCGACACTTTTGAAAGCCGTTTTGGCGCAGATACGCAAGCGCTTCGGAAATGATCATCGTTCCGATGCCCCTGCCCTGCCGCTTGCTGTCCATCATGAAAAAACCGATGAACGCGTACTCCGGGTCGGGATAGCCATCAACCAGGTCCATGACCGCGAGCAGCCTGTCCTGCTCAAAAAAGCCGATATAATGCTTTTGCGCCATCGGTATGCCCGGAGGCGCAACGGTCAGGTCCTGCTCGATCAGCTCAACAGACGGTTCTTTGCCGCAGTATTCGTAATACTGCGTATTCTGCTCGCAAAAGCACAGGATCATCTGCACATCCTGCATTTCCAGCTGCCTGACGGTATATCTTTGGGAAAGCTTTTGAATATCTATTTTGCGCATCATTGCATCTCTTTTCTGCTGCCTGCATTCTCCCAAACGGTACGAACACCACACCACACCAGATACAGCGCCACCACCAGCGAGCCCGCAAAATCCAGCCACCACGAAACGGGTGACGCGGGTGCGATCACTACAGACAGCAGCGCGACCGTAACACAGCCATCCACCAGACTTTTGGCACGGTACATGCGCGCCTGCACCTTCAGGATGGCGTTGGGCTCGGCTTTGTTGAGCTTTGTATACTTCCACCAGAAGGCGGAATTGGCAATGACGCCCAGCACAGCCACCACCAGTCCGGGGATCACATTGCCTTTGTCCTGCGTGTCCGACGTCAGCGTCAGCAAGACCATGAACGCGCCGCCGATGCACATCATCGTACCGACAAAAGCATTGGAACGGCGTTCCAGCACAGCGCGCCTTTTCCTGTCAAAGCTCTCGTCCGAAGCAGTCATCCTGTATACCACATAGGAGGCGATCAGCGCCAGCACCTCTGCGCTGCGGCGCACAAAATCGGCGATCTGCGTAGAGCTGCGCCCCGCCATCAGTCCAAGCCCCACCACAAGCGGGCCGGGGGAACTCATCAGCACAGACAGCAGCATCGTACGCAGACCGGATCTGTTTTTGCTCATGCCGTTATCCTCCCACCAGCTGCATCAGCGGCAAAATGACTGCCATCGCCGCCAGCGGACAGGTCACGGTATCAAAACCGCCCTTGGTGCACATTTCCACAAAGGTGCTGACCGCCGAACCGGCACAGGCCACCAGCAGGCAGCTGCCAAAGCCCATGCCGCCGCGCACCAGCAGCACCGCAAGAACCGACAGCGTTGAGAAAACAAACATCGCGGCAGAACCTTCCACGCTCTTGCGGGGATCCGCCCACTTCAGCCGCAGTTTATGCCTGCCGAAACGCTTGCCAAACAGCGCCGCAAAGCCGTCGCCCACGCCCCATGCGTAGATGCAGGCCAGCACCAGATATTTATCGTCCAGCCAGCCCCAGCAGATGCAGATAACAGCGAGCATCATCGCAATTGCAAGAACGGTACTGTGCTTGTATTCGCCCTTTCTGCG
>JAZKYW010000096.1:0-7274 GCA_045612325.1 Candidatus Limiplasma sp.
CCAAGTCCTCCACGTTGCACGATTTGCCAGCACTTTCTCCCTTTTTCTCCTATTGACAGGACGAGCTCGCCTTACTATAATGAAATCAAGCGTTCCTGGGGTGCGCGCCAGGGCCTTGTTTTTACCCACATTATCTTAAACGGAGCTCGCGTTCGTTGGCTGGATGTCAAGCCCCCCCTTCGGGCTGCTAGGGGAAGGCAGAAGGTCATGGTAGAGCACCGGCCTGCTATACATAGCGGGTGAAAAAACGGGTACAGCGGCACTTTGGGGACTCTTCAAAAAGAGCTTTTGTCAGCAGGACGGGCTCTTTTTTGATTGCCTGCATGCGCGTGTGCGTGTTATAATAAAAGACGGCACTTGACCGATACAAGAAAGATGAGGGAAACCTTATGATTTATACCATTGCGATGGATGGCCCCGTAGGCGCGGGCAAGAGCAGCGTAGCTGACGGCGTAGCGCAGGAATTGGGCATTCTGCATCTGGATACGGGCGCGATGTACCGCTCTTTTGCGCTGTATGCTTTGGAACAGGGCGTATCCGTAGAGGATGAACAGGCGCTGACCGCGCTCACGCAGAAGATGATGCCCGAAGTGCGCTATGAAAACGGCGCGCAGCATACCTATATCGACGGTCGTGATGTAACGGGCATGATCCGCACGCCCGAAATCAGCATGGCTGCCAGCAGCATCTCCCGTTTTGCGGGCGTGCGAAAGGCCATGGTCGCCGCACAGCAGCAGCTTGCCAAAAAGCAGAGCGTGCTGATGGATGGCCGCGACATCGGCACGGTGGTGCTCAAGGACGCCACCATCAAGATCTACCTGACCGCATCCGCCGAAGTGCGCGCCAAGCGCCGCTTTGACGAGCTGCAGAAGAAGGGCGACCCTTCCACCTATGAAGAAGTGCTTGCCGACGTGATCCGCCGTGACGAGCAGGACATGAACCGCGAAGTTGATCCCCTGCGCCCTGCCGAGGATGCGCAGATTTTGGACAGCTCCGAGCTTACGCAGCAGCAGGTGGTGGAGGAGATCGTTCGCCGCGTGAAGGTGCGTCTGGGCAAGAAGCTGGAGCCTGCTGAGGACATCCCGCCCTTCTGCCGCTTTGCCCGTGGGCTGATGAAGGTTGCTTTCAAGACCATCTTCCCCGTCAAATATCACGGTCTGGAGCGCGCACAGATGGATGCGCCCTTCATCCTTATCGGCAACCACAGCCATTTCCTTGATCCGCTGCTCATCGGCGTGGCGCTGCACCGCTATCATGCCCGTTTTATGAGCAAGAAGGAGCTGTTCAGCAACCGCATCATGGCCTGGATCCTCAATAAGCTGCTGGCCATTCCCGTAGACCGCCACAACATGGACATGGGCGCCATGCGCGCTGCGCTCAAGGTGGTCAAGGACGGTCACGTGCTGGGCATCTTCCCCGAAGGCACCCGCCACAAGGAAGGTGTGATGCAGGATATGGAAAGCGGCGCTTCCATGATCGCCCTGCGCAGCCGCGTGCGTCTGCTGCCCGCCTACATCGCAGGCAAGCCCCGCCTGTTCCGCACCACGCATGTGTACTTCCATGAGCCGGTATCCATTGCCGATATCGCCGCCAAGGGCGTCAACAAGGATACGTGCAATGAAGTTTCCGAGCGTATTGCCGGTGTGTACACCGAAATGGTCGCGCAGCACGAACGCAATATCGGCTGATTCTTTTTGGGGGATGCAATTTTTTGCAAAAAAACGCCCGAAAAAGAAGGGAAACGTACAAGTAACATCGAATAAGCTAAGGTGATATGCTCGGGAGGATTGGAATATGCCGATAACGGTTGCGCGTCATGCCGGATTTTGCATGGGCGTGAAACGTGCAGTTAATGGAGCTGTGAATGCGGCGCAGGAGGGGAAGCAAATTGTTTCCTTCGGCGAATTGGCGCACAATCCGGAGGTGATCAGCCACCTCGAATCCGTTGGCGTATCTGTCATTCACACGGTGGAAGAGGCCGAGGGCCGCGTGGTGCTGATCCGCAGCCACGGCGTGTCGCCCGAGGTAACGGCTCAGCTCAAAGCCCGTGCGGATGAAGTGATCGACCTGACCTGTCCCTTTGTAGCCCGTCTGCACGATTTTGTGGATCGCTACTCCGCGGACGGCTCGCCCGTGATTTTGGTAGGGCAGAGCGACCATCCCGAGGTGGTGGGCACCATCGGCTGTGCGCACGGCGCGGTGTATACCGTGCAGAATGTTGAGCAGGCAAACGAGCTGCCCATGCTTACCAGAGCGCTTGCCGTATCCCAGACCACTTTTCCCAACGAACGGTGGGAAATGATCCTTCCCGTGCTTCGCAGCCGCGTGGAGGAGCTGACCGTTCAAAACACCATCTGTACAGCCACGGCGCTTCGCCAGAGCGAGGCCAAGGAGCTGGCATCCCGCGTGGACGCCATGCTGGTGGTGGGCGGCATGAACAGCGCCAACACCCACAAGCTGTACGAGACCTGCAAGGGCATTTGCCCGCGCACCCTGTTGGTAGAGCGCGCGGCGGACATTCCGCCGGGCTTTGCAAATATTCATTTGGATTCCATTGGAATAACCGCCGGCGCAAGTACGCCGGATTGGTCACTTAAGGAGGTAGTCACACGTATGACTGACAAGGAAGTATTGGACCAGCTCACCACTGAGGAGGCAGAGAGCAGCTTTATGGCTGATGTGGAAGCTACGCTGGTCAAGATCAGACCCGGCCAGACCGTGAAGGGCACCGTCGTTCAGATCACTGAAGACGAAGTGTGCGTTAACATCGGTTACAAGAGCGACGGCCTGATCAAGCGCGAAGACCTGGTAGACGAAGGCGTTCAGATGGGCGACGAAATCGAAGTGGAGGTCGTCAAGGTCAACGACGGCGAAGGCAACGTAGTGCTTTCCCAGCGTAACATCCTGAACCGCAAGGCCTTTGCCGAGCTTGTCGAAAAGTACAACAACAACGAGTATGTCGAGGGCGTAGGTAAGGAAGTCGTTAAGGGCGGCCTCATCTGCACCGTAGCCGGCATCCGTGCGTTCGTGCCTGCCTCTCAGATCGCTAACCGCTATGTTGAGAAGCTCAACGAGTTCGTGGGTCAGACCATGAAGCTCAAGATCATCGAAATGGATGAGCAGAAGCGCCGCATCGTGGCCAGCCGCCGCGCTGTTGTACGCGAAGAAGCCGCTGCCAAGAAGGCCGAAGTTTGGGGCCGTCTGGCTGAGGGCGCTGTTGTGAAGGGCGTTGTACGCCGTCTCACCGATTTCGGTGCTTTCGTTGACCTGGGCGGCGTGGACGGCCTGATCCACGTGACCGACCTGAGCTGGTCTCACGTAAAGCATCCCTCCGAGATCGTTGCTCCCGAGCAGGAAGTTGAAGTGAAGATCCTGAGCCTGGATACCGAGCGCGAGCGCATCCAGCTGGGTCTGAAGCAGCTGCAGCCCAAGCCCTGGGATGTAGCCCCCGAAAAGTATCCCGCCGGTGCTGTTGTTGTGGGCAAGGTCGTCCGCATCACCACCTTCGGTGCTTTCGTTGAGCTGGAGCCCGGCATCGACGGCCTGGTTCACATCTCCCAGTGCGCTGCCACCCGTATCCAGAAGGTGGAAGACGCTGTGAACGTTGGCGATGAAGTGACCGTAAAGGTTCTCAACATCGACCCCGAAGCCAAGCGCATCAGCCTGAGCATCCGCGCTCTGCTGGAGCCCGAAGTAGCTCCCGTTGAAGAAGAGCCCGTTTACGACAACGAGGAAGTCGTTGCTGTAGACATCGAAGCTTACGCTGCCGCCATGGAAGAAGAGCAGGAGTAATCCCGCCTTTTGATTGGTTCTTCATCCCCGTGCAATATTGCACGGGGATTTTTTTATGCCGTACAAAATTGAACCAATTTCACGCGTTTTTCATTGCACGGTCGACAAAAGCAGTCATTGCATTCAAAAAAAGCTTGTGCTATAATAGCTTCACTGATGAAAAATCAGGTTTCTGTTACGATCATTCAATGTACAAACTTCAGATTGGATAGTGGTTTTTTTGCGATATGCATTGCTGTTGAAGCCGCATGCGAACGTCAGATACCGTCAGTCGTTGGAAAAACTGGCTAAAATTGAATTGGAATGTATGCTTCAGGCATGGGGCCTGGAGGATGCTTCTATCTGCATGCAGGAAATGGCCGGAGAGCCTTTTCTTTGTTTTGAAACCGAGCGTATGACCGATGAAGCGTGGAATGAAATTTCACGCCATTCATCGGTGTGCTTTGCCGCGCAGGTCTCTGATGCGGGCGCGCTGATTCCCCTTGCGCGCAATGTGCGCAGCGTATTGCCCGATGACCTGCCCCATGTGCTCAAGTACAAAGGCAAGACCAACGCCGATTTTACCTACATGATGCTGCACTGCGCCAAGGCGGCCTCTGCTTTTGCACGTACCGCCGAGCCGCTCAAAGTGCTCGACCCCATGTGCGGCAAGGGCACTACGCTGTTTTGCGCCATGTGTGAGGGCAACAATGCCGTAGGCATCGAGACCGATATGAAATCTCTGCAGGAGGCGGATACCTACTATACCCGTTTCCTCAAGCTGCATCGCCTCAAGCATAAGCGCAGCGAGCAATCCCGCACGCTGCCCAAGGGCGGCAATGCGCAGAGCATTGTTTTTGAGGCTGCTGCGGATGCGCAGACCATGAAAAACGGCAGCGTGGTCAGCCTTGAAATGCTCAACGGCGACGCTGCCCGTGCAGGTGAAATGCTCAAGGCCAACAGCTGTCACCTCATTGTGAGCGACCTGCCCTACGGCGTGCAGCATGCGCCCAAGGAAAACGGCGGCATGTCCGCGCTGTCAAGGCTGCTCAAGCGCGTTGCCCCCGGCTGCGTCAAAGCATTGAAGCCCGGCGGCGCGATGGCGTTTTCTTTCAACTTGAATACCCTGCGCCGCAAGGAAGTGGAGCAGGTGCTGGCAGAAGCCGGCCTCGAAGTGCTTACAGAAGGCCCGTATGCTGATTTTTCGCATTGGGTGGAGCAGGCGGTGGACCGCGATGTTGTTATCGCGCTCAAGCCGCTGAATAAGTGATACGGGTCGTAGGAGGGTTTGAATATGCAAAAATCTGAATTGCAGGCCTTGACGGTCATCCAGCTGCGCAAGCTGGCCAAGGAGCAAGGCGTAAAGCTTGGTGCGGGCATCGATAAGGCCGGTATCGTCGACCGTCTTGCCGAGGCCATGGAAGGCGCAGCCCCGGTCGAAACCGCGGCGCCTGCTGCCGAAATCACTCCTCCCGCGCCTGAAAAGCTGCAGGAGGCCAGCCTTTCGGCGGACGTCACATCCGCCCTGCCCGGCAGCGGCTACCGTACATGGAATCAGTCTGCCCAGCCGCAGCAGGATAACGGCTACCGCGGCGGTTACCGTCAGGCGTGGCAGGCGCGTCCTGCGCAGCAGCCTGCTCAGGCGCCCGCAAAGCCTGCCTGGCAGCGCACGCCCAATACCGCCAACCGCTTTGGTCCGCAGTCCCGTATGCAGCCGCAGGAGCCCGCTCCTGTGCAGCAGGAACAGCCTGCGCCCATGATGCAGCAGGAGCAGCCGCGTCCCGTACAGCAGCAGGATAATGCTCCTCGTCTGGACGGCTACCGCCTCGGTTATCGCGCCGCGCCCCAGCCGCAGCGTCCCGCCTATCAAAACCGCAACGACTACGGTCAGCGCGACCCCAACTACGGCGGCTATCAGAATCGCGGCTATCAGCAGCAGAACGGTTACAACAACAATGGCTATCAGCCCCGCGGCGGTTATCAGCAGCAGGGCGGATATCAGCAGCAGAACAATTACCGTCCCAACAACTACAATAACAACGGCTATCAGCCCCGCAGCTACCAGCCGCAGCAGTCCGCCGAGCAGAATTACAATGATTCGCTCTACCGCCTGGGCAGAGATTCCCAGTTTGCGGAGCAGATGGAAAACGGTCAGCTGCCTGATATGATGCAGGTAGCCGCTTCCGAGCCTGCTGCGGGCATTCTGGAGATCCTGCCCGACGGTTACGGTTTCCTGCGCAGCCGCAGCCTTGTGCCCGGCAAGAAGGACGTGTATGTGTCCGTAGCGCAGATCCGCCGCTACAGCCTGCGCACAGGCGATTATGTGGAAGGCACCTCCCGCGCGCAGTATGTCAATGACAAGTATGCCGCGCTGATGAACGTGGAAAAGATCAACGGCGCAGAAGCGCATGAAAATGCCGACCGTTTGGCCTTTGACCAGCTTGTGCCCATCTATCCCGACAGGCGCATCGTGCTGGAAAGCCCCGATGACACGCTGCCTGCCATCCGTCTGGTGGATCTGATCGCGCCCATCGGTTTCGGTCAGCGCGCCATGATCGTGGCTCCGCCCGACAGCAACCGTCTGGTTCTGCTCAAGGAAATGAGCCGTGCCATCAAGCGCAACGACCCCGCGGCGGAAGTGCTGATGCTGCTGATCGATATCGCACCCGAAGAGGTGACCGAGATCAGCGAAGCGGCGGATGCCGAGGTGTTTGCATCCACCTTTGCCGACGCCCCCGAGACCCAGACCCGCGTGAGCGAGACCATGCTCGAACGCGCTCAGCGTCTGGTGGAAATGGGCCGCAATGTGGTCATCCTGCTTGACAGCCTGACCAAGCTGACCCGCGCCTATCAGGCGGTGCTTTCTCAGGGCGGCCGTCCCGTGACCAATACCATCACGCCTGCTGCCGTGGTGCGTCCCAAGCGTTTCTTCGGCGCGGCACGCAACACCCGCGAAGCAGGCAGCCTGACCGTGATCGCCACCATCGCTGCCGATACAGGCTCCCGTGTGGATGATATCATCTACGAAGAGTTCAAGGGCACTGCCAACATGGAACTCTATCTCTGCCCCGAGCAGCTTAATGACCCCGTGCAGCCCATGATCGATCTGCAGCTGAGCGGCACTAAGAAGGAGGATATGCTCCTCAATGCCGAGCAGAAGGAAGGTCTGCGTGCGGTGCGCAAAGTGCTCAGCGCCGCTACCAATGGTGAAGCGGTCGTTCAGCTGATTGACATGATCCACAAGACCAAATCCAATGCAGACCTCCTCGCGCGCCTTAAGGACTGGCTCGCGCTGTGGGAGAAGAGCGGTTATGTGCGTAAGTGACTTGGAGGAGAGTGGGCAGGGGGCCCCGCCCCCTGCCCCCCCGGCCGGGGCGCTGCCCCGGCACCCCGCAAGGGGCATTGCCCCTTGCCCCCACCCCCGCCCGCGTTTCAGGCGGCCGGGGTGTTTTTTGTTTGGGAATGGATCGAAGCAAATTGGGATTCTCAAGGGATGAAATCCC
>JAZKYW010000097.1:0-2120 GCA_045612325.1 Candidatus Limiplasma sp.
GACTTCGTCCCTTAAGAATCCCGTTTCCGTGTTCATAAAATGAACACGGAAGCGTTTTTTATTTGCTTCTTTTAAGGAACGCAGATAACGCGACCTGCGGTGAAGTCACTGGGGGCAAGCTGGGTATTGACCGTCAGGAAAACGCCCGGAGCAACGCCAAACAGTTCGGACAGGGTATTCAGGTCCTCATACTGGCCCATGACGTAGCTGTCTGTGCCGGAAGGGCACAAACGGCGCGTGCCTGCGGGCGGTATGCAGTAACGGGTGCCGGGCGAAAGCCTTGTGGTAGGCAGCGAAGGATTGGCATTGCGCATGGCCTGCCACGATACGTTATGCTGCAAAAGCAGGTCGGTAAACGTTTGCCCATTCTGTACGATACCGCGCGTATAGCCTGCGGGGCATGTGACGACGGGGCGGATAACGATGGGCACCTGAGGTGATGCCTCGGGCGTAGGTAATCCAACCGCCCCTTCACCGGGCTGCGCGGGCTGATTTTGCGCGGGCTCATCAGGTGTAGGCAGCTGCACGGGGCCTTCGTTCGGCTGAGCGGGAACATCGATCATCATTCAAAAACGCTCCTTTTGCTGTGGTCACTATCAGCATATGAAGCGCATGCGTCCGTGTGCTTATTTGCGCATAAGGCGGTAGCCTATGGGAATGAAGGCAGGGCTGTACAGCTTTGGCGTTTGGATGGGCTCTGGTTGGGGGATGGATTCGCTGAGCAAAAGCAGCACCTTTTCCAGTTCGGCTTCCAGCGCGTTTTTTTCATCTGTTGCTGTTTGGAGGGCCTGCCTGCAGCGGTCGTATGCCTCGCGCACTGTCATCAGTTCGGTTCTTGTCTTGGCTTCCGATTTGCGCAGTTCCGTCATTTCAATGCTGCCCGTTTCCATCAGCTGCATTATTTCCACATTGACCGCCGTCACCGCCATCAAAGCCACCATCATGGCAGCGGTCAGCACCGCAAAAACCGCCGTGAGCGTTTTCATGCGTCATCCTCCAAAACAAAAAGAGTTCGGCACCAGTTTGTGCCGAACGCGGAAAAGTATGCATGATGATCAGGTGGTAAGGGGTTCTGCGTCCTGCTCCACAGGCTGAGGGTCGGGCAGCGGGGGCAGCTCGCGCAGGTCGGAGATGCCGAAATGCTCCAGGAACTTATCCGTGGTGGCATACAGAATGGGGCGGCCAAGCGCTTCTTTGCGGCCCACTTCCTTGATCAGACCCTTGGCAAGCAGCGACTGCACGGAATAATCGCACTTGACGCCGCGCACCTGCTCCACTTCGCCCTTGGTGGTGGGCTGGCGGTAAGCAATGACCGCGAGGGTCTCCATCGCCGTCTGAGAGAGGCTCTGGCGTTGTACGGGTTGGAGCAGACGCTCCACATAGGGAGCAAACTCCGCCCTTGTTTCAAGGCGCAGGTGATCGCCGTAACGCTTCACCACAATGCCGCGCTTTTCATTTTCAAAGCTGCGCACGGTCGCATCCACCGCTTCGGCGATCTGCTTGTCATCAAGCCCCAGCGCTATCGCCAGATCCGCGATCTTTACGGGCTCTCCTGCCACGAACAGAATGGCCTCGATGACCTGCGGGGCCGTCTGCAAATCCATCATCGTCGTCTCCATTGGTTTCCTTCCTTCCGGGTACCAGCAGAATGGTATCAAATGTGGCGCTCTGCACCACATGAGCTTTGCCGAGTTTCAAAATTTCAAGAAGTGCCATGAACAGCGTTACGACCTCTTCCTTATCGGGCGTTTCGCTGAAAAGCTCCTCAAAGCGCGTTTCGCCAAGCACGAGGCGGCTTTCAATGGCCTCGATGCAGCCTTCCACGGTGTAGGAGTCGCGCTTGATGGCGCGCAGGCGGAAGTTGACTTCGCTTGCCTCGGGCGCCACGCGGTTTTGCACGCGCACCAGCGCCTCCCACAGCGCTTCCAGCGTAAGGCCTTCCAGTTCAAAGGTGGGCGGCGGCAGCGGATATTCCTCAGGCAGCTTGCCAAACACCTGCAGCGCGCTTTTTTCAAAGGTCTGCATGTTCTGTGCGCTTTCCTTGAACTGCTTGTAGGCGATCAGTCGGGCGATCAGCGCCTGCTCGGGGTCTTCCTCTTCCTCCTTGGGAGGCTTGGGCA